>NZ_JBFUAY010000014.1:0-80558 GCF_056406015.1 Rhizobium sp. P1_E1
CGACGCACGCTGTAAGGACTGCGCGGGTTCAGCTGATGTAACCGAGCCGGATTGCCTTGGCGATCGCCTGGATAYGGTTGACGGAATCGAGCTTGATGGTCGCCGAGCCGAGATAGGCGTTCACGGTGTGCACCGACAGGCCAAGCTTGTCGGCAATCTCTTCGCTGATGCGGCCGTCGCCGGCAAGCTGCAGACAGGCGATCTCGCGTTCGCTGAGCGCCTCGGCGGCGGCGGTGCGGCGTTCGTCGAGCGAGAGTAGATCCATCATGATATGGCAGCAGCGACCGTGCAGCTCGACGATGGTATCGCTCGAGGGATCGATCTCATCGCCGGTAAAAAGGATGAAACCGTTGCCGACGGCGCCGAGCCGCACCGGAAAGGCAAGTCCGGAGAAAGGCAGAATACCGTCCTGCAGCCGGGTCATGAACGGCGCGAAGTCCGCCGGACCGGGTGCCGCACGGTCGTAACTGCCGGCCCATGAAAGCGGCAGCAGCGATTTGTCGATATGGTCGAGAAGAATATCGCCATAGGCGTCCGTGAAGGCCTTGCCGAAACCGGCATTGGACGGTCCCCAGTTCTCAAGCTCGCAGACAAGCCGCTGCTTTGCCGGAAGGCCCGAACCGCTGACGCGGAAGATCGCGAATCCTTGCGCATCGACGAGCTTCTGCATCGCGATCAGCCGCGGAAAAAGATCGGACCGGCTGGAAATCCTGCTCACACGCACCATGCGCAGCTGCTCAGCGCTGCTCATCGTCCTGCCTGATGGGTGCCCCATAGATCCCCCTATACGAGATTATTCCGGACGGCGAAAGCAATGGCCTCGGACCGCGTCTTGGTCGCCGTCTTGCGCATCACACTGGTGATGTAGTTGTTGATGGTATTGCGGGAAATTCCGAGGATCATCGCGATCTCGTCGCTGGTCTTGCCCTCGGCAATCCAGAACAGGCATTCCAGTTCCCGGTCCGTCAATTCGAAATCGCGATCGACCCTCGTCCCGCCGCAGCGAAGGAAGCTCGCGACATAACCTGCAAGCAGACCGACATCGCGCAACCGCTCCGGCGAAAGAATGAATCCCTCGCCGAACAGGAACATCAGAGCCAGCCGCGACCGGCCGACATTGAAGGTCACCGAACAATATTGGCGGCTGGCGCCGTCCGGAACTTCGGCACTGTCAGGCAGAAGAGCAAAATTCGGCTGGAAGACCTGCATGCATCTTTCCAGCTCGGTCGACCGGGCATAGCCGCGGACCAGATCATTGGCGATGTCCCTGACCAGGTCGAAGGGCCAATCGGACGAAACGATGAAATCGAGGCCACTTTCCTGGAGGAGATCGCAGCGCGCCAGAAGGTAGTGCGAAGCACCCACGTAGTCCGTCAGTGCGCGCAGGCCAGACTGCAACCTGCCGCTGCTGGTGACACCGTGGAGGCGCTGGAGCAGCTCATCGCGCGGCAACAGATCCGGCACCACCGCACTCGCGAAATTCGCCATCTGCCTCTCGCCTTTGCTCGCCTGAATTACATTCATATCCATTGGCAACGTCCTGCGGCTGAGAAACGATCGAACTCGGTGCAACAGCAATTTTTCTGTAAGGGATTCAATTCAAGTCCCGCTCGAATCCCATTTCGAATCACCTAAGGGTAAGCCAGCCGATGCAAATCACCATCTCCGACTTCTAGGGATTTACTTTCGCTGTCGCCAATGCACTGATTCGATCACTCGTTCCAGCCTTCAAGATATAAGGAGGCTAAGGTGATTCTGGCGGTATCGCAACTTGCTTCGCGTTTTACGCGAGTCCATCTCATCATGTCGCGCTACAGCCGCATTTCAGTGGTCGGGTCTATCGTCTTATTCGAATTCCCGACCCTGAATGTCAGGCCGGGTCTCTCGTATCTGCAGTCACTGCTTTTCAGCAAACAGCGGTTGGGGAATCACGCTTCGGGTACCGACATGAAAAAAGGCCGGTTGCCCGGCCTTTGCTTTACGCTGCGTCGTCGATCGCCCATTTCCTGAGGATTTTCGCGGCGCGTTCCTCGTTGATCTCGACCATACGGGAAAGCTTGCGTTCCGGGCCTTCCTTGACGCGCCGATTGAAGTTTCCATCGTCGTCGCCGAGGCTGAGCAGGTCTTCGGTACTGTCGAAGCCGAAATCGGACCCGAAGCCGTCCATGAGAGCGCCACCGGCGGCGCCTGATGCAGGCGCGAAGTCCGGAAGCTCGAGGCCGGCCGCTTCCGGCGTGGCGTCGCCGAAAGCCGCGGAGCTGCCGTTGCCGCTGACGCTGCGCACCAGCGGCCGCAGACCCATCCAGACCACCACGAAGGCGACAGCGACAAAGGCGAGCGAGTTGATGATGCCGGCAAGGTTGCGGCTCAGCATGTCCATGACGCGGACGCCACCGGTGGCGTCTTCAAGCAGCTGGTTTTCGAGGAAGTCCATGGCCGTGACGGTGACGACGTCGCCGCGCTTGGCGTCGATGCCGGCCGCCGAAGCGACGATCTTCTGCATTTCGGCAAGATAGGCATCAACCTTGGTCTGGTCGGCGGGTTCTCCGACCATCTTGGCGATGCGGCCCTTGTTGACCACCACAGCGATCGAAAGCTTCTCGACCTTATAGCTGTTGCGGGTCGTCGCCGTCGTCTTGCTGTTGATTTCGTAGTTGGTCTGCTCTTCGCGCTTGTCGGATTTGTCCTGCGATTCAGGCCCGGCGGAACCGCCGGCCTCGGGGGCCGCCTGCGGAATGTTCTGCTCGACCGTCGTCGCGCTATCGGACTGCTTCTGCTGTGACTGCTGGGCTTCCTTCGTCGAGCGAACCGAGCGTTCGACCTTGGATTCGGGATCGTAGGTCGTTTCCTGGATCTGCTGGGCGTCCGTGTTGAGATCGGCGGTGACGCTGGAGCGGAAGTTGTCCATGCCGAGGAAGGGTGCCAGCGCCTTGTCGATGTTGGATTCGACTTCCTGCTGAACGTTCTGGACGATGTTGAGCGAGCGGTTCAGCGAGCTGTTGCTCGCCTCGTCGCCGGAAGCGAGCAGCTGGCCGGCGGAATCGAGAATGGTCACGTCATCGACGTCAAGCCCCGGCACAGCCGAGGCGACGAGGTGGCGGATCGAGGTCGCTGCGCTGCGCCCGGTGGTCGCGCTGGCGCGAATCATGACGGAGGCAGTCGGTTTCTGCTCCGCCTTCCGGAAGTTTCCGACCTCCGGCATGACGATGTGGACGCGTGCGGCTGTTATGCCCGAGATCGACTGGATGGTGCGGGCGATTTCGCCTTCCAGCGCCCGAACCCGCGTCACCTCCTGCATGAAGGAGGTCAGGCCGAGAGAGCCGACATTGTCGAAGAGTTCGTAACCGGCATTGGCGCTGTTCGGCAGGCCGCGCTCGGCAAGCATCAAGCGGGCCTTGCCCGTCATCCCCGCGGGGACGCTGATGCTGGTGCCGTCCGTGCCGACCTGGAAATTGATGTTGGCTTCGGCAAGCGCCATGCTGATCTGGTTGAGATCCGGCGAGTCCAGACCGACATAGAGCGTTTCCTGTGCCGGCTTGTTGACGAAAAGGGCAGCAGCAAGGACGATTGCGATAGAGACGGCACCGACGCCTCCAAGAATCATCAGGCGCGTTCGGCCCAAGGCGCCGAAGTTCTTAAATATCTGAACTAATTGATTTAACAGATTCATTCTGTTCTCGCACGATCCGTCAAAGACAAAGCAGGCTTATTGCCTCATCAGACGAATAGTCGGCGAAACTTGTGCGAGCGTTTCGTGGAGAACGGCAGGGCCGAAAAGGTTCCAAAGCATGTCGCGCAAAAGTGTGCAGCGGTTTTGCGAAAACGACATGCGCAAAATGGGCCTAAAGCGCAAGGCGCGAATCTGGAAGATTGCGACGCGCTTTAGAAGAAATCGAAGTCGCCGGCTGCCTTGCTCAATGGCTGGGAATGGCCGTGGCGTGTGGCGCCGCCCAATGCCTTCTGCATCTCTGCCAGCTTGACGAGGCTGAGCGCGGTTGCGACATCGACTGCCCAGCCGTGCGGGATTTCACCGGTGATGGTATCGATAAATTCGGCAAGGCCGCGCGATTTCTGCACTGCCAGATCAATGCCCTGCATGACCTTCATGGCATCCGGCGAATTCAGGATTTCGGCGCCGCCGATTTCGAGAAGCTGCGGCTCGATGCGCTCGATGAGATAGGCGACATCGTGCAGTTCGGACACGATGCGCATCAGGATGTCGCTCAGCGCTTCAACAGGCGCAGGCGGCTCCATCACCGGGTTAAATGTCATATGAAAATCCTCGCCATCAAAAAAATTCGATACTGGTTTCGACGGGCTTCTGCGGAGCGGCGGGACGCTGCTCGAGAGCGACAGTTCTCTGCGTTTCGGCGCCGGTCAGGGGGTATTGCCGCGCACGACCGGAGACCGGCCAATATTCAAGCTTGCGTCCATGCTCTCCACCGGTCGAGGAACCGACCACCGGAATGCCTTCATCCCTCAGGAACTGCACGGCGAAGGCCGCGTTCTGCTCACCGACATTGGAGAATGTCGAGATCGTCTTCGCGCCGCCGAAGATTTTTGCTTCCAGCCGGTCGCGCCGGGCGCCCTGCTTCAGGAGGCCGTTKATCAGCAGTTCCATCAGATGCACGCCGTACCGCGTTGCATCGCCACCTGAAGTCGGCGACGTCGCCGAACCGGGTAGCAGAAAGTGGTTCATGCCGCCGACACCGGCGACAGGATCTCTGAGGCACGCAGCCACGCACGAGCCGAGAATGGTCGAGAGGACCGCATTCGGATCGCTCAGAACCTTGTACTCGCCTTGAATGATGTGCACGCGGCGGGCTGCCCCCTCAGTGATCATTTCAGGGCTCCAAACACGGCTTCGATGGCCGCTTTCATCTTCTCAATCGTGAACGGCTTGGCGAGCACGTTGTTGGCGCCGAGCTGGGCTGCCTTCTGCACCAGCGCGCGGTCGCCCTGGGCGGTCAGGATGATGAAGGCCGCCTTCTTGGTGTTCGGGTTGGTGCGAACAGCCTGCAGGAAGCCGATGCCATCCATCTTCGGCATGTTGAAGTCCGAGATCACCAGGTGGTGCGGCTGCTCGGCCATGATCTTCATGCCCTGCTCGCCGTCGCCGGCCGAGGTGATCTGCTTGAAACCGAGCTGGGTCAGCGCGTCGCTGAGCAGCAACCGGCTCGTTACCTGATCATCGACGATCAGAACTTTGATTTTCTCCGCGATCGACATTTATTCGGTCCCTTCCTTTCGGGCGGCTGTCATTTTCAATATTTCTTCACCGATGGCAGACAGCGGGAGCTGCTGCTCAACGGCGCCAAGTTCGTGAGCAACCCTTGGCATTCCGTAAACGACACAGGTTTTTTCGTTCTGGCCGAGCGTTCTGGCGCCGGCGTGGCGCATTTTCAACAATCCGGCGGCGCCATCGCGGCCCATTCCGGTCAAAATCACACCGACGGCATTGCGGCCCGCCAGTTCCGCGACCGAATCGAAAAGTACGTCCACCGAGGGGCGGTGACCGTTGACCGGTGCCCGGTCAATGAGACGGCAGCACGGCGCCGAGGCGCTGCTGACCTGGAGGTGACGCTCGCCGCCGGGCGCCAGATAGATCTTGCCGATTTCGAGACGGGCACCATCGGTCGCTTCCTGCACCACCGGCGCACAGAGGCGGTTCAGCCGTTCGGCGAAGCTCTTGGTGAAGGTCGGCGGCATATGCTGGGTGATGACGGTGGGCGGGCAATTCGCCGGAAATTTCTGCAGCACGGCAATCAGCGCCTCGACACCGCCGGTCGACGAGCCGATCGCGACGATCTTGCGGCCGACGCGGAAATCGGCGACCGAGGGTGGTGGCGCGACGGCGGCAGCAGGCTGGGAATACTGGCGTTGCGTGCGCGCGGCGGCCTTGACCTTCTCAGCGAGGTCGCCAAACGGCCTGAGTTCGCCCGGCGCCGGCTTGCCGACGCAGTCGAAGGCGCCGATCTCCAGCGCCGCGAGCGTCGCCTCGGCGCCGCGATGGGTCATGGTGGATACCATGATCACCGGCATCGGACGCAGCGTCATGATCTTTTCGAGGAAATCGAGACCGTTCATGTTCGGCATCTCGATGTCGAGCGTCACGACGTCGGGGTTCAGCCGCTTGATCGCCTCGCGCGCTTCCAGCGCATCGCCGGCCTGGCCGATGACGTTGACCTCGGGGTCGGAACTCAGCACGGCGGTGATCAGGCCCCGCATCGTCGGGGAGTCGTCAACAACGAGAACTCTTGCCGGAGCGCTCATGCCTTCCTCCCGAGACCTTTGGCCGTATAGCGATAGGTCGTGATGCCGATATTGTCGAAGACGTGTTTTGCCTCACCCGAAACGCGCTCGGAATGGCCGATATAGAGATGCCCGCCCTCCGGCAGCAGACCGGCGAAACGCTGCCAGATCTTCATCTGCGTCGGCTCGTCGAAATAGATGACGACGTTGCGGCAGAAGATGACGTCGAACTTGCCCTTGAACGGCCATTGCGCCATCAGGTTCAGCTCGTTGTAGGTGATCAGCCGCTTCACGCGGTCGTCGACCTGGAACTTCCTGCGGCCCTGTATCTCGACTTCGCTGAACCATTGCTTGCGCATGGCAGGCGACACGGTTTCAAGCGCGCTCTCGTCATAGGCGCCGGCCCGGGCGATCGCGAGAATCTTCGGATCGATGTCGGTTGCCAGGATCTTGAAGTCGTAGTCCGCGACATTCGGCATCAGCGACAGCACCGTCAGCGCGATCGAATAGGGTTCCTGGCCATCGGAGGAGGCGGCTGACCAGATGCGCACCCTGCCGCCCGATCTCGCCCGCTGCAGAAGTTCCGGCAGGACATGGTCGCGCAGGTGGTCGAAATGGTGGTTCTCGCGGAAGAAGCGGGTAAAGTTGGTGGTCAGGTGCGAAAGCATCTCGCGCCGCGGCGCAGCACCCGCTGGCGAAGCGACGAGGTCGCAATATTCCCGAAAGCCGGACAGACCGAGATTGCGGATATGCTTCGATAGACGCGAATAGACCAGCGACGCCTTCGTCTCGTTGAGGAAGATGCCGGCATCCGAATAGATCATTGCGGCGATCTCAGTGAGGTCGCGGCGCGTCAGCGGATATTCTCCGCTCGCCAGGACCTCGTCGGATCCCTGTCTCTGATCTTTTGCGCCCATTACACTCATGCGGCTTCGCTTTCGGTCTCTGGAAAGAGGGATTCGAGTTCGATCAGGCAGATCATTCGCTTCTCGATGGCGAGAATGCCGCGGGCAAATTGACGCTCGAGTTCGGAGGAGATCTCGGGCGTCGGCTGGATGGTTTCGTCGGTCACCGTCAGGATATCAGAAACGGCGTCGACCAGGAGGCCGACGACCTTACGCCGGACCTGGGCGACGATGATGACATGACGGGCGGTCGGATCGGCCGGCTTCATGCCGAGCCGGGCCGAAAGATCGATGATCGGCAGCACCGCACCGCGCAGGTTGATGACACCCAGCATATAGCCAGGCGAATGCGGCATCGCGGTCGCCGGAGTCCAGCCCCGGATTTCGCGAACCGACATGATGTTCACGCAAAATTCCTGATCCCCGATGCGGAACGCGATCAGCTCGCGATCCCCCTCGTTCAGATTTTTTACAGTGTACGACATTCCCTTAGCCCACCGCTGCTAACGACATTTCCGCTTTGAGCGACTGGCCGCGCGAGGCGCCGACAACTGCGTCGACATCGAGGATGAGAGCCACGCGGCCGTCACCGAGGATTGTGGCGGCAGCAATGCCCGGCACGTGGGTGTAGTTCGCTTCCAGGCTCTTGATGACCACCTGGCGCTGACCCTGGATGGCGTCGACCATCAGGGCGCGCTGGCCGCCGCCTTCGGATTCCACCAGAAGCGCCACGCCCTCGACCGGATTGGCCTGGGTGGCGCGGAAGTTCAGGATGCGGCCGACATCGACCAGCGGGCAGAAGCTGTTGCGGATCGAGATCAGCCGGTGGTTGGCACCGAAGGAATGGATCGCGGCAGCTTCCGGCTGCAGGGTTTCGACGATCGCGGTCAGCGGCACGACCAGCGTCTGGCCGGCGACGGTGACTACCATGCCGTCGAGGACGGCGAGCGTCAGCGGCAGGCTCATGGTGAAGACCGAACCGTGGCCCGGCTTCGAGGTGATGTTGATGCGGCCGCCGAGCGCCTGGATCGAGCGCTTGACGACGTCCATGCCGACGCCGCGGCCGGAGATGTCGGAGATCTTGTCGGCCGTCGAGAAGCCCGGCAGGAAGATCAGGTTGTCGATTTCCTCGTCCGACAGGTTGGCGTCGGCCGGGATGAGGTCGTTGTCGATCGCCTTCTGGCGGACCTTCTCGCGGTTGATGCCGGCGCCGTCGTCGGCAAGCTCGATCAGGATGCGTCCCGAACGATGCTTGGCGGTGAGGCGGACCGTGCCTTCGGTGTTCTTGCCGGCAGCTGCGCGCTTTTCGGGTGTTTCGATGCCGTGGTCGACGGCGTTGCGGATCATGTGGGTCAGCGGCTCGGCCAGCTTGTCGATGACCGTCTTGTCGACTTCGGTGTTTTCACCTTCAGTGATGAGGCGGATCGATTTGCCGGTCATGTCGGCGATTTCGCGGACGATACGCGACATGCGCTGGAACACCGGCTTCACCGGCTGCGCGCGGATCGCCATGACCGAGTCCTGGATCTCGCGGGTGAGCTGCTGCAGCTCTTCGAGGCCCATATTGATCGAGGAGGTGCCGGTCGTGTCATTCTCGATGACACTCTGCGACAGCATCGCCTGGTTGATGACCAATTCGCCGACGAGGTTGATCAGGCGGTCGACACGGTCGAGATCGACGCGGATCGTCTGGCCGGCACCGGCGGCATTGTTCTGGGCGGCAGCACTTGCTGCGGCCGCTGCGGCGGCTGCCGATTCCTTCTTCTCGACGCGGGCGGCGGCTGCGGCCATCTGCGTGACGTTGGAGGCAGTTTCGGCGGCGGCAACGGCTGCGGCCGTCTCCTCGGCCCGCGCGTCTGAGGCGGAAACCTCTTCCGTTGCGCCCGTTTCGTCCAGGATCGACAGATCGAAGGGGACCGGCACCATCGGCAGTTCGTCGTTGCTGGTCGCGTCCGCCCTTGCTTCTTCGACCGGCTTCACCGTCAGTTCGCAATCCCACTCGGCGAATTCGAAGACGGTGCGAATAGCGTCCTCGCCCTTGTCCGTCTTGATCGTGACGTTCCAGAAGAAATAGGCGCCTTCCGGATCGAGTTCCTCGAGGCCCGGCAGCTCATCCGTATTGCAGTAGATGGTCATTTCGCCGAGGCGCGAGAGGTCGCGCAGCAGCAGGGTGGCGTCATTGCCCTTGGAATAGAGTTCGTAGCGCGGCTTGAAGATGACTTCATAGGCCGGCATGCCGCCCGCATCGCCCTCGCCGCCAAAATCGTCAAAGGAAAAAGGGACTGGCTGGAAGCCGCTGTCGTCGGTCGGCTTGGGGGTCGGCGCCGGAGCGGCCGGAGCAGCCTTTGCGGCGGCCTTCGGCGCCGGCGCTTCGGACGATGCCGAGGGAGACGGCAATTCGCCGTTAGCCAACGCCTCGAGTTCCTTGACGAGGCCGCGGCTGCGGCTTTCATCGACGCTGCCGCCGTCGCGTGCGGCGTTCGTCAGGTCGGCGAGCACGTCGGCCGACTTCAGCATCACCTTCAGGACATCCTGGTTCGGCTCAAGCTTGTTGGATCGAACGCAATCGAGAGTGGTCTCGAAAACATGGGCGAAGGCTACCAGATCGTCAAGGCCGAAGGCGCCGGCGCCACCCTTGATCGAATGTACGGCACGGAACACCGCATTGACGGTTTCCGGATCGCGATCGCCATCATTCATTTTCAGAAGACCGGATTCCAGCTCGGCGAGCTGTTCCTCGCACTCCTGGAAAAAGATCTCTTTGATTTCGTTCATATCCATAGGAGCAAATCCTGGGTTTAAGCGGTTACACGCTCAATGGCATCGATCAGCTTAGCCGGGTCGAAAGGCTTGACGATCCAGCCCGTGGCACCGGCCTGGCGGGCGCGGTTCTTCTTTTCCGCGTCGCTTTCGGTGGTCAGGACCAGGATCGGGATCGCCCGATATTTCTCGTTGCGGCGGACACCTTCGATGAAGCCGAAACCGTCGAGGCGCGGCATGTTGATGTCGGTCACGATCACGTCAGGATTGGACTCTTCGAGAACCTCGAGGCCCTCGATGCCGTCTTCCGCCTGGATCGTCTCGAAGCCGGCATTGTTCAGCGTCACGAGAAGCATGTTTCGGATGGTGCGGGAATCATCCACGGTGAGCACTTTTTTCTTCATTGCCGAATCTCCTTGGCAAGCAGGTGGTCAATATTGACGCCAACCAGCTGCATCGTTTTCTGAAATGCGTCGGACACCTTGGAGAAGGTGAACGGCTGCTTGTCCTGCTCCCAGGTCTTCTCGGCGGACATCAGAACCTGGGCGCAAAGAGCACCGATTCGTTCGACGCCGGAAGCGTCTATCGAAAGACCGCTACCCCGGAGGGAGAGGAGTTTATCGCGCAAGGCGGAAGCCTCGTTGAGGTCGAGCACCGCTGTCAAATCCAGCGTCTTGCCACTCTTCTTTGCTGCCATCAGCTTTTCCTTGTCCCCTTATCCCCGGCCCGAAAAGACGAGCTGGGGCAATCATCCGATAGGTTAGTAAACATTCCGCCCACCTCCGACGCCTGCGAAGGGCTGTGGAAGGCCAAAATCGTCATTTTCGTATTCGTCCACGGCCGGTGCCGGACGGGCAGTGACCTCGATGGCGCGCGGCGGTGTCACGCGAACCGGTGCTTGACGCCCGGCAGTGGCATTTTCCCGGGCGATGCGGAATTCGCGAATCGTCTGGCCGAGTTCGAGAATGACGGTGTGGAGGTGGTCGGCTCCTTCAGCGGAGCGCTCCGCAAGGCCGGCACTATCCGCCACTTCGCCACCCAGGCCCTTGACGTCTGAAGTCACGCTGTCGAGGCTGGCGGCATGTTCGCCCGTTCGAGTAGCGATGCCGGCGATGGCGGCGTTGATGTCGGTGACCTGACGCACGATGCTGCCGATCGAATCCTGTGTGCGGCCGACCATCTGCACGCCGGCGTCGACTTGCGCCTTGGTCGTCGTCACCAGCGTCTTGATCTCGCGGGCGGCTTCGGCCGAGCGCTGGGCAAGGGCGCGGACTTCCTGGGCGACGACGGCAAAACCGCGGCCGGAATCGCCGGCGCGAGCGGCCTCGATACCGGCATTCAGCGCCAGAAGATTAGTCTGGAAGGCGATCTCGTCGATCGCACCGATGATCTGGCCGATCTTTTCGGCCGACTGCTCGATATCGGCCATCGCGCTGATCGCGCGGCCGACGACCTCACCGCTTTCCTCGACGGCAGCGCGCGTCGTGGCGGCCGCCTGTTCGGCAGCGCGGCTGTCGGCAGCACCATCGCGCACACTGCCGGCGATGCCGGCAAGGGCCGCAGCGGAAAGCAGCAGCCGATCGGCCTGGCCGGAAGCCGTGCCGGCGAACTGCCGCGACAGACCGGCAAGCGAGCCCGTCGCCGCTTCCGCCTTGACCGTCCGCTCGGTGATGGCGGTGAACTCGGCCTGGAGGCCATCCAACGCGCCGTTCAGCGCGGCGGCGATCCCGGCATAGGCGCCGTCGACGGGCGCGCGTCGCGTCAGGTCGCGTGCGGAAAGACCGTCGATGACATCACCGAAGATCCGGGCGATCTCGGCCTCGTTGTCGGCGCGCTGTTCGGCAAGCGCACGCTGCTCCCCGGCGCGCAGCGCGTTGAAGCGGAGCGAGACGGCAATTTCCACATCGACCATGACGATGCGGATGATCGCCGTCATCAGATCGGAGATTTCGCGGGTGCGGCGCTTGGCCGACGGCAGCAGCGGACGGCCGGCGATCTCCTCGGCGAGACCGGAAACGACATGCTCCAGCATGACGGCATGGCCGGCCACGTGCCAGCGCGGGTCGAGGCCCATTTTGCTTTCGGTATCGGAGAGAACCTTGACGCGCTCGGCATAGAGGCTGTCGAACCGCGCATCCGTCAGCACATCCCAATGCGAGGACTGCAGATCGTGCAGGCGGTCGACCTGGCGCTCGCTCTCGAAATTGCGCGAGGCGTCGGGGAATGACTGGAACCTGTGGAAGAGATCCCTGATGCCCGCCTTCAGATGCGCTTCGAGGGCCGGCCGGTTGCGGCGCACCAGCTCGCACTGGTCGGCATCGAGACCGGCAAAGCGCAGGCGGTCGCGCAAGCTGCCTGCCTGCGCGCCACGAGCCTGATCTGATGGCATATCCTGCCTCAACGCCTGTCCCCAACCACTTTCCGGGCAAAGGCCCGGCCAAAAACTTTCGCAGCATCCGATGAACGCGAAGCGTGGAGACGGTCCTCACCACCGGTCGCAACCGGCGGATCGAGCCCCCTGATCAGCTATGTTTCGGAGCTGTCTGAAKAGATGGATACCGGATCAACCCGGTACGGCGGGACGGCGTCATGCCTGGTGGGAACGAGTGCATCTTCCCATTCCGACGTGTAACCCAATGTTTATGGTTAATTCCTTGCTTGAAGGTTAATAAGCCTTTCGCGGTGCAGGCTTTTGAAGCAATTCAAGGCCGTTCACAGCAAATACTGCTGCGGAGTTGCACGGCTGCTACAAGGCACACGCAAGCTCCGTGTTATATGCCGGTCGATAACCAAGACATGACGTCGACAAGGACAGAGCAATGATTGTTCTCGGATTGGGTTCCTGCTTGATTGCAATGACGCTGCTTGCCGCCGTCGCCCGTCTCGATTTTCTCGCTGCAAACCGCGATCTCCGCGCGCTTCGGGTGTTCTAAAGCGCATCGCGATTCTTTCGGATTCGCTCCTCGCGATTTAGCTCTCTGTTTTCCGCATGTTGTTGTCGCAAAACCGCTGCACAGTTTTGCGCGACATGCATTAGAGCGCCGTGCGTCTTTTCGGACGCACAAAGGACGCTCTAACACTTTGAATCTACGCATCGTGCTTTCCGAAGATCGATTCCGATTTTCGGGCCGATGCGCTAGACCCACCCTTCCCCGTTGGCAGTCCGGCACCTTTGGTGTATCGCACTCGCGCCTTTCATGTCAGCGGAACTATCGGTTCATGTCCCCCAGATCTGGTCTCCTCATCGTTCTTGGCTTCACGCTCTGGCGCGTCGTCACGCTCAATTTCGATGCGACGGACCTTTTCGTCGACGAGGCGCAGTACTGGTTCTGGTCGCAGAATCTCGATCTCGGATATTATTCCAAGCCGCCGATGATTGCCTGGGTGATCCGGGCGATGACCGAGCTTTCCGGCTCCAACGCCATCTATTGGATCAGGCTGCTCGGACCGCTGATCCACATGGCGGCGGCACTGGTGCTGATGAAGACGGCAAAACGTTTCGTCGGGCCGGAGATCGAAGGCTGGACGGGCGCCACCTACATCACGCTCCCCGGCGTTGCGCTTTCTTCGGTGTTCTTCTCGACCGACGTGATCCTGCTGTTCTTCATCGCGATCGCGCTGCTTGCCTATTTCGGCCTTACGCAGCGACGCTCGGTCGGGCTGGCGCTCGTCATGGGCCTTAGCGTCGGCCTCGCCTTCCTGACGAAATATGCCGTGCTGTTCGTCGTTCCGGGCGGCGCGCTTGCCCTCCTCCTCATTCCGGCGGCGCGCATCGCCATCCGGGATTGCATCATCGCGGTCGCGGTCGCGGCGGTCGTCGCCCTGCCGAACCTGTGGTGGAACCTGCAGCACGACAACACGACGGTGCGGCATACGCAGGATATCGCCCATTGGAGCGAACTCGGTATCAATGTCCGTCGCGGGCTTGAATTCTTCTCCGCCCAGTTCGGCGTCGTCGGGCCGATCATCTTCTTCGCGATGCTCTGGGCGGTCTATCGCATGATCAAGGGCAGGAGCGACGACCGCGAGAAGATGCTGATCTGGCTGTCGATGCCGGTGGTGGTGCTCATCACGCTTCAGGCAACCGTCGCCAAGGCCTACGCCAACTGGGCGGTGACCGCCTATGTCGCCGGGACCATCCTTGCCGTCTGGCTGCTTTACCGGATGTGGCCGAAGGGGCTCAGGCTGTCGTTGACCATCAACGGCATCGCCAGCCTGCTTTTTCCGCTGGCGACGATCTTTCCGCATCAATTGCTGCTGCCGAACGGCGACGAGCTGATGAAGCGCTATCTCGGCCGCGCCGAAGTCAGCCGCGAGGCCGCCGCACTCGCCGCTCAGGCCGGCACCGACATCATCGTCACCGACAATCGCGACATGGTCGCCGATCTTTTCTATACGCTCCGCGATGCGACCTACAGGATCTATGCGCGAGCGCCCGCGGGCCTTCCGGAGAGCTATTACGAGCAGGAGTTCGCTCTGCCTGCCGACATCACCGGCAAGGTGCTTTTCCTGACGGACGGGCCCTTCACCTGCGCCACCGAGACGCCCGAGGTGCTGAAGAACTGGCAGCCGACGGAAGGCAACTACAAGGGCAAGGCGCTTTCCATCTACAAGGTCTCAGCCACCTGCCTGGCACCCTGAGCCGGTTCAGCCGGCTGGATCAGGCAGGCAAAGGCCGGTGCCCGCCCCTTCGATCTCCACAAATTTGACGCCGCCCTCCTCGAAGGCGAGGCGCAGCTGCGCCTCCGTCGCGCGGTGGATGTCGTGGTGCCGGCCTTCATAATCGCGGATGGTGCTGCGCGAGACGGCAGCCCTCTCGGCAAGATCGGTCTGAGTCCAGTCGAGCAGTCCGCGCGCCGCGCGACAGAGAGGGGGAGTGAGAATTGTTTCCCTTGCGCCTTGACCCATGATTTCAAGTTGCCCATATTGGTCGATATAGACCATATATGTCATATTACGAACGGGATTTCCAGATCGGGAGACAGCAATGCCACACGATACGCCCTTGATTTCGACAATCGTCGGCGGCCTCGTGTTGGCTTTCATCTTCGGCGCCTTCGCCCATCGGCTGCGGATGCCGCCGCTCGTCGGTTATCTCATCGCCGGCGTGCTTGTGGGGCCACATACGCCAGGTTATGTGGCGGATCAGAACCTTGCGCCGGAGCTGGCCGAAATCGGCGTCATTCTGCTGATGTTCGGCGTCGGGCTGCACTTCTCCCTGAAAGACCTGCTATCGGTGCGAGGCATCGCCGTGCCCGGCGCGATCGTGCAGATCGCCTTTGCGACACTGCTCGGCTGGGGGCTTGGCGCCTTCATGGGCTGGCCGACCGGCGGCAGTCTGGTCTTCGGCCTGGCGCTTTCGGTCGCCTCCACCGTTGTGCTCTTGAAAGCGCTGCAGGAGCGGCGCCTCGTCGAGACGGAACGCGGCAGGATCGCCGTCGGCTGGCTGATCGTCGAGGATCTCGCCATGGTGCTGGCGCTGGTGCTGATCCCGGCCGCAGCCAGCATCGGCGGTGAGGGTCACGCTCCCGTCGAGCCGCTCTCGGCCGCGCTGAGCCGGCTGTTCGACCTCGATCTCGGCATCGGCGGCATGATCGCCATGACGCTGGTCAAGGTGGCGCTGTTCGTGGCGCTGATGCTGGTCTTCGGCCGTAAGCTCATTCCATGGACGATGCACCGCATCGCTCATACCGGTTCGCGCGAACTCTTCCGGCTCGGCGTGCTGGCGATCGCGCTCGGCGTCGCCTTCGGAGCGGCAAAGCTCTTCGGCGTATCGCTGGCGCTCGGCGCCTTCTTTGCCGGCATGGTGCTTGCCGAAAGCGAGCTCAGCCATCGCGCAGCACAGGAAAGCCTGCCGCTGCGCGACGCCTTTGCCGTGCTGTTCTTCGTCTCTGTCGGGATGCTGTTCGATCCGAACATCCTGATCGACAAACCGCTGCCGATCCTTGCCACCATCTTCATCATCGTCATCGGCAAGTCAGTCGCCGCGCTCCTGATCGTGCTCGCCTTCAAGAAACCGCTCGGCACCGCGCTGACGATTTCGGCCAGCCTCGGCCAGATTGGCGAATTCTCCTTCATCCTCGCCGCCCTCGGCGTCGAACTGGGGCTGCTGCCGGAGGAAGGCCGCGATCTGATCCTTGCCGGCGCCATCATCTCGATCATCCTCAATCCGCTGCTGTTTTTCCTCTGCGACCGCATGCGGCCGCTGCTGGATGGTGCAAAGCGCGAAGACGTCGTGGCGGACCCTGCTCCCGCTGCAGATGTGATAGCAGCGCAGGAGGAGATGGCGTCTGAAGATGACGAGGTGCACCCGACGGCTCTCAGCGGCCACGCCATTCTCGTCGGCTACGGGCGGGTTGGCAGCATCGTCGGACAGAATCTCAAGTCGTCAGCCACACCTTTTCTCGTCATTGAGGACTCCGACAAGCGCATCGGCGAGCTGAAGGTGCAGGGTATCGAAACCCTGGCGGGCAATGYAGTGATGCGGGAAACGCTCGACCTTGCCAATCTTTCCGGCGCCCGCAGCATTGCCATCGCCATCCCAAACGCCTTCGAGGCCTGCCGCATCGCCGAGCAGGCGCGCAGCGTCAATCCGTCGATCCTCATCGTCGCCCGCGCCCATTCCGACGCCGAGGTCGATGAGCTGAAGCACTATGGCGCCGACACAGTCATCATGGGCGAGCGTGAAATCGCGCTTGGCATGGTTGACCGGCTCGCCCAAGTGCATCATGAGAGTGTGCCCTATGAAGACGGGCATGGGCCTGATACAATTATGCCGACGGATGACCCTCCGCCGGAAAGAGAATGAGAGATTGGCGCGCTTTTGAGCCGATACGGGAGTGACATCGCCGGGACGGAGAAGATGGAGCTGGACCAGCACCGTCTGACGAGCCATATCGCCGCTTCTCTCCTCGTCGCCATCCTTGCCTATCTCGGCCTGCTTTTCGGCGGCAATCTGGTGATCTCGCCGGCCGCTGCCGTCAATACGCTTACCTCTTCCGGTCGAGATCCGCAGCCGCCGCAGCTGACTGCGCGCGATACCGTGCGTGGGCTGCTTGCCACGGAGCGCAAGCTTGCGCCGAAGCAGACGGCACATGACGCCGGATCGCCTGCCCTTGCCGCCGCTCCGGCCCTTGATTTCGCCGGCTGGAACATATCAGCCGCTTTTCCGGCATTCGAAGCTTCGCTTCACGCCGCAGTCTCCAGGACCCATCAGCCGCGCGCACCGCCGGTCGCTGCCTGACGCTCGCGCCGATCGGCGCTTCCGACATTGACGACATGCCGCCAGCGCCCGAGCGCCGGCCCTCGATATCAAGGAATACAACATGCGTACTTCACCATGGCTGGTGTTCACCTATACGGTGATCATCCTACTCGGCCTATTGATCGCCCTGCCGAACGTCCTGCCGCAATCCGTCCTCCAGCGCGTGCCGGCCTGGCTGCCGCATGAGCAGGTGTCGCTCGGCCTCGACCTTCGCGGCGGCTCGCACCTCGTTCTGGAAGTCGACGAAGCCGACCTGACCAAGGAGCGGCTGCAATCGCTGCTTCAGGACGCGCGCCGCGTGCTGCGCGAAAAGGGCATCCAGCCGAAAGCCGTGGTCCGCAGCCAGAACCAGATCGTCGTGACGCTCGCCGATGCCTCGCAGAGCGATGCCGCCGTCACCGAACTCAAGACACTCGCCAACCCAATCAGCACCGGCCTCAGCGCCGGCCAGTCCGATCTTGATGTCACTGCAAACGGCGCCACCATCACCGTCGGCTTCTCGCCGGCCGGCATTTCCGCCAACGTCGACAATGCCGTCCAGCAGAGCCTCGAAGTCATCCGCCAGCGCGTCGACCAGGTCGGCGTCTCCGAGCCGACCATCCAGCGTATCGGCGCCAACCGCGTGCTCGTCCAGCTTCCGGGCGCGCAGGATCCGTCACGCCTGCGCGAACTTCTCGGTTCCACCGCCAAGATGTCGTTCCACATGCTGGCGCCGAACAATGCGCCCGGACCCGGCGTGACCATGCTGAAGGACGATGAGGGCCGATCCTATCCGGTCCTCGACCGCGTCGAAATCTCCGGCGACCGCCTTTCGGATGCCCGCGTCGGCTTCGACCCGAACACGCATGAGCCGATCGTCAGCTTCCGCTTCGACAGCGCCGGCGCCAGCCGCTTTGCCGAGATCACCCGCCAGAATGTCGGCAATCCCTTCGCCATCGTCCTCGACGACAAGGTGCTGAGCGCGCCTGTTATCCGCGAGCCGATCACCGGCGGTTCCGGCCAGATCTCCGGCAGCTTCTCGGCCGATAGCGCCACGACGCTGGCGGCCATGCTGCGCGCCGGCGCCCTGCCCGCCAAGCTGACGGTCATCGAAGAGCGCACCGTCGGCGCCGACCTCGGCGCCGATGCGATCAAGATGGGCATTTATTCCGGCATCGTCGGCTTTGTCCTCGTCGCAGTCTTCATCTTCGTTCTGTATGGCACCTGGGGCTTCCTGGCGAATATCGCACTGTTGATTCACACGATCCTGACCTTCTCGGCGCTTACGCTGGTTGGTGCGACGCTGACGCTACCGGGCATTGCCGGTGTCGTGCTCGGCATCGGCCTTGCGGTCGACGCCAACGTTCTCATCAACGAGCGCATCCGCGAAGAAACGCGCAAGGGCAGGAGCGCCTTCGCCGCCATCGACACCGGTTTCCGCCGTGCCTATTCGACCATCATCGACGGCAACATGACGGCCCTGATCGCTGCGGCCATCCTGTTCTTTTTCGGCTCCGGACCGGTTCGCGGCTTTGCCGTGACCATGGCGCTCGGCCTGATCATCTCGATGTTCACATCGGTCGCCTTCGTGCGTGTGGCGATGATCGAGATCACCCGCCGCAGAAAGCTCAAGGTGCTGAACATCCGGCCGTTGATCCCGTTCAGCCCCTATGACAAGCACATCCAGTTCATGAAGGCGCGCTTCTTCGGCATCACCGTCTCAGCGCTGCTTTCGATCGCCTCCGTCGTGCTCTTCATCCATCCCGGCCTCAACTACGGCGTCGATTTCCGCGGCGGCATCCAGATGGCCGTCAGGACCACCGCCCCGGCCGATCTTGCGACGTTCCGTGAAGGCCTGAACACGCTTGGTCTCGGCGAAATCTCGCTGCAGTCCTTCGGTGACAAGAACAGCATTCTCGTTCGTGCCCAACGGCAGGAAGGCGGCGAAGAGGCACAGACGGCAGCGGTGACCAAGCTGAAGGCCGAAGTCGCCAAAATCGATCCGACCGCCACCATCGAGGGCACCGACGTCATCGGGCCGAAGGTCAGCGGCGAGCTTGCCTGGGCCGGTATCCTGTCGGTCGTGATCGCAAGCTTCGCGATGCTCATCTATATCTGGGTACGGTTCGAATGGCCGTTTGYCGTCGGCGCCATCGTCACGCTGGTGCTCGACGTCACCAAGGCGATCGGCTTCTTCGCGATCACCGGCCTCGACTTCAATCTGACGGCGATCGCCGCCATTCTGACGCTCGTCGGTTACTCGGTGAACGACAAGGTCGTCGTCTATGACCGCATGCGCGAAAACATGCGACTCTATAAATCGATGCCGCTGCGCGAGATCATCGACAAGTCGATCAACGAGACCTTGGCGCGAAGCCTCTACACCAATGCGACGGCCTTCCTCGCCCTGGTGCCGATGGCGATCTGGGGCGGTAGTGCCGTCTCGAGCTTCGCGATCCCGATGGTCTTCGGCATTCTCGTGGCCGGCGCCTCGTCGATCTTCATCGCAGCACCCATCCTGCTCTTCCTGGGCGACTGGCGCCGCCGCCATGCCAAGGCACCGGCAACCGATGCGGCAGTCGAGATCATCCCGCCGGAACAGGGTCGCCCGCGCAAGTCCGCGAGCTAAGTCCCCGTTTTTAACGCATCTTTGAAGAGGGCGCCTGTTGCAGAGCCGGCGCCCTCTTTCTATTGTCGGCTGCTGCATTATGTGCCAATTCAAAGTGTTAGAGCGTCCTTAGCGCGTCTGAAAAGACGCGCGGCGCTGCAATTGAGATCGGGGAAACCGCCAGATGTCATCCGACCCGACGAGACCGCCGGAAACCACCGTTGCCGGAGACAGCGAGGAGCGCATCAAGCGTTTTCTCGCAACCGCCTCGCACGACCTGCAATCGCCGCTCCGCCATATCGCCATGTATGCCGAGCTGCTGCTCGACGATCTCGAGGAGACGCTCGACGGCGAACAGCTTCAGAGCCTCCGGATGATCATGGAAAAGGCGCAGACGGCGCAGCGTCTCACCAAGGCGTTGATGAGCCTTGCCGGTGGCACACCTCAGGTGACGCCTGAAGAGATCGATCTGCAGGCGTTGGCCGAAAATGTCTGGGGCGAACTGACCGATGAGACGGCGGTCCGTGAGGCAACGCTTGAAAGCGACGGCCTGCCTTCCATCCGTACCGACCCTGCCCTCTTCGGTCTGGTGCTGCGGCATCTTTTGACCAATGCCCTCACCTATCGCAGCGAAGCGTCGCCGCGTGTGGCCATTGCCGCGGAGCGCGAGGGGACGGACTGGTTCATCCGGATTGCCGACAATGGGATGGGCATCGATCCGCCTTATCGGGAGCGGATATTCGAGCCGTTCTGGAAATTGCCGAAGCCGGGAGCAGTCCAGGGCGCCGGTCTCGGACTGACGACGGCGCGGGAGTTTCTGACGGCGCTTGGCGGCGATATCAGCCTCGAACATTCGGATGCAAGCGGCAGCTGTTTCATCATCCGCCTTCCCATCGCTTGATGGTTAGATGCTGTAATCGTCCTTCCAGAAATCAGGGACGTCATAGGTCACATATTCGCGGATGATGTGCTGCAGCGCCTGGGCATCGATTTCGTCCTTGCCGATGCGGAAATCGACGCCGTAATCCGGGAATTCCTGGAAATAGCCGCCCGATATATCGGTCGAGACAACGCCGATCGGGCCGGTGTAACCGATGCCCCGCAGCTCCGGCACCGTTTCGCGGAAATCGGCATTGGGCAGCAGGCGGTTGTCGAGCAGGATGAGATCGAAGCGCGCCAAGCGGATCTTTTCCAGCGCGTCACCGATCGATGGCGAATATTCAACCTCGACGGCCGGCTCGGAGAGATCGGCGATCTTCTTCTTGAGCGCACGGAATTCGATGAATTCGTCATCGACAAAGAGAACCTTGACAGTGTTCCTTCGGCTCGTTTCGGTGATCATCGTCTCATTTCCCCAATCCCGAAACCAACTTCACGAAACCAAACCATTCCTCAAGGCGATCGCCACCATATGAACGCGGTTGACAGCGTCAAGTTTGCGCGCGGCCGCGGTGATGTGCGAATTGACCGTATGTTCGGACAGACCGAGAATGATGGCGATTTCCGCCGACGTCTTGCCTTCGCTCGTCCATTTGACGATTTCCGATTCGCGCTGGGTCAGCCGTCCGGACATTTCCGGCGTCAGGATTTCCTCGTAGAGCTTGTCGAAAATGCGCATGGCGTCGAGAAGCATGTCGGCGATCTCACTCTGATCCGGCTCCTGACGCTCGCCGCTGAGCACGAGGCAATATCGCCGCCCTTCCGGCGTAAATAGCGGGATGAAGAGAAAGACGCCGCTCAGGAATTCGTTGAAAACAAGATTGGACGGGTAAGCTTCCGGCTGTGCGCTCCTGCCATGGACGGGCGTTGCCAGGAACTGGGCGCTCTTTGCCCGGACGGTCCCGAGCGCTTCCTTCAACGTCGTGATGAAAAGGCCGACACGTCGCTCGGCGACATTGGTGATGACGATATCACGTTCACCGAAAGGGGCCGAAGCCTCGGAAATGCGGGCAAGCGCGAAGTTGTTGAAGTTGTAATGCTGCGCCGCCGACTTCAGCAGACGGAAAAAATCGGTGCGGTTGATCGCCCGGCTAAGCTCCGGTCCGGCATGAAAGGGAATTGCCGGGGCATTGCTCATTCCAACTCTTCCTCTCCTCCCGCCAATACCTCTAATCCCGAAATCTTGGGATATACGTCTTAAACGCGAAGAGCTACAAAAATTGCGAGACGGTTGATGAGGGATATCGAAAACGGGGACTTTCGATATGTAAGGCGGAAATCATCAATTATCTCAACGACAGGTGATGCACGGGCAGATTTTACTGAGGGGCAGTAGTTCTTACCTGGGTATCGTATTCTTCCTGCATTCAACATCCATGAATGCGAGAAGGCAGTGCCAGACGTAAGCGCGAGAGAGCCGATAGACCCATTCAGCTAAGGGGTTGGCTGATGTTCGTGGCGGCGAACGCGGGTTGATCGGTTCTCTCAGCGCTTATTTTGCGTTCCATATTCTTCGCTCCGGTTGCATCTTGTGATGCGTCCTCGACCTTGTCAATTGCGGTTCGTCATATGGCTTGGACGAATGAGGGGGAATAGGTCATCCGGCTTTCGCCGTATTCTACATCTCAAGATTGAGAACGATCGAGGCAAGGTCAAGTGGCTTTTCCAGATAGACATCGGCGCCGGCATCGAGTGAGCGCGCGCGGTCCTCGGCAGCATCCGATCCGCTGCAGATAGCAAGCCGCATCGCCTTGAAACGATCATCCAGGCGCAACCGAGTGATCAGGCCGATGCCGCTATCGAGTGGCATGTAGAGATCGGCGACCAGCACGTCAGGCGGTGTCTTGCCTTCCGCCGCGCGCGTCTCCAGCGCCTCCAGCGCCATTTCGGCTGCGGAGAAACAGAATAGATCGACGTCTATCTGCTGCTTTCTGCAGATATAGTCGAGATAGAAGAGGTCATCCTTGCTGTCGTCGACATAAAATAGGGTGGTCATCTAGCACCGTAATTTGGATATTGTTCGAATGAACCTCGCTGTCCTTCGACATCACCATATCGCGGTTCCACTGAAATTCGATATACCTCATCGCAGATCATTTCGCAAAAAGCGTGGCACCGCCCCGCCTTGCCTATTGAGTATTCCTCGATTTCGGAAAAGATGGCCGCGCGAACCGAAGGAGGACACACGGGTGCAGGATCAGGGCAACGTGGACCTGCAGGACCAGCCAAGGCGGCACTACCGTGCCTTTGCGATTGCGGTCGGCTGCCTGATGTTCCTTCTCGGCGTGACTGCCCTTGCCGGCTGGCTGCTGCAGGTCGAGATTGTCATTTCGCTGGTTCCTGGCTTTCCGTCGATGGCCTTCAACACCGCGCTGTGCTTCGTGCTTTCCGGCGTGGGGCTTGCCGCCTCGACACTGGCGGCCCGCCGCTTTCGGGTGACGGCAACGATCACGGCGGGGCTTGCGGCGGCGATCGCTGCGGCCCGGCTCGTGGAAATCGTCACGATCGGGCGGACTTTTCACAATGTCGACGTGTTGATCACGCGCTTCCTGGTTCCGCCCGATTTCATCGCCAAGATCGGCGGCGGCATGGGACCGAACACGGCGTTGGTCTTCTTGCTCGCCAATCTTTCGCTGCTGCTCTCGCTCCACATGGAGAAAAAAAGCCAGGTGGTGCAGGAACTGACGAGCTACGTCGTTGTCACGCTCGGCATGATCGCGCTGGCCGGCTATGTCACCGATGCCGAACAGGGTTACCGCTGGGGTCCCTATGCGGCAATGGCGCTGCATACGGCGATCGGCATTGTGATCTTCGGCTCGGGGCTTCTCGCCCGCTCCTGGTGGATGCAGCCGGCAAACCGGGCGCAGATCCCGCTCTGGATCCCGGCTGCGGTCTGCTTCACCGGCCTTCTCGTCGATCTCTATACGCCGCTGGGTGTCGCCAACGGCATCCTCTATGTGCCGCTGGTGCTGACGGCGCTCTGGTTCGGCAACAGAAATGCGCCGCTTTTCTTCGCCTTTGCCTGCACCGTGCTGTTGATGCTCGGCTTCTTCGCCGTCAGGCACAATGAGGCGGCGTTCTGGCAGGAGATCGCCAACCGCACTATTACAGCTGCCACGCTCTGGCTGATCGCGCTCCTCGTCTACTATTTCATGCGCAACACCCATCACCTGGAAGGCGAGCGCGTCCGCTTCGGCGCGCTGGTGCGCGGCACCCCTGATGCGGTCGTCGTCATCGACGAGCGTGGAACGATCAAGAATTTCAATCCGGCGGCTGAAAGCATGTTCGGCTACTCCCCGCAGGAGACCATCGGCCGGAACATCAAGATGCTGATGCCCGAACCCTACCATTCCGAGCACGACGGCTATCTCGCCCATTACCGGCAGACCGGCGAGGAGCGCATCATCGGCACGACGCGCATGGTCTCCGGACGACGCAAGAACGGCATCGTCTTTCCGATCGATGTTTCCATCAGCGCCGTCGTCACCGGCCAGACAAAGACCTTCGTCGGTATCGTGCGCGACATCAGCGAGCGCGTCCGGCAGGAAKAACGGATGAAAACGACGCTTTCCCAGCTCGAGGCCTATACGGCCGAGCTCGAGCGCAGCAACCACGACCTCGATGAATTCGCTTATATCGCTTCGCATGATCTCAAAGAGCCGCTGCGCGGCCTGCACAACCACTCCCGCTTCCTTCTGGAGGACTATGAAGACAAGCTCGACGAGGACGGCGTGCGCCGGCTGAACCGCCTCGTGCGTCTCAGCCAACGCATGGAGAAACTCGTCAACGACCTACTTTATTTCTCCCGGCTCGGGCGTCAGCAGCTGGCGGTCAAACGCACCGATATCGGCTTGATCGTCAAGGATGTCGTCGCGACGATGGAGTTGTTGCTGGAGGAGCGGCATGCCAAGGTCATCATTGACGGCCGGCTGCCGGAGGTGGTCTGCGACGCGCCGCGGCTGACCGAAGTGTTCCGCAATCTCATTACCAATGCGATCAAATACAACGACAAGCCGGCGCCGCTCGTCTCGATCGGTTACCTCGATCGGTTCGTCGGCAAGGACGGCACGGTTGCCCGCAACGTGTTTTTCGTTAAGGATAACGGCAAGGGCATCCCGCAGGAATTCCACGAGGATATTTTCCGCATTTTCAAGCGGCTGGAAAAGTCGCAGGATTCCGACGACGGCACCGGAGCAGGCCTTACCTTCGTGCGCAAGATCATCGCGCGGCACAATGGCGATATCTGGCTGGAATCCGAGGTCGGCACCGGCACAACATTCTATTTCACCTTGGGAAAAAAGCGCGAGGGGCAAAATGCAGCAGCGTGACACGCAACCGATCCTGATCGTCGAAGACAGCGAAGACGATTTCGAAGCGACGATGCGCGCCTTCAAACGCACCAACCTGCGCAACTCGATCCGCTGGGCGGCTTCCGGTCAGGAAGCGCTCGACATGCTCGCCTCGATGGTGCCGAAACCGGGACTGATCTTGCTCGATCTCAACATGCCGGGCCTTGACGGCCGCAAGACGCTGGAGGCGATCAAGTCGAATGCCGGCTGGCGCAAGATCCCGGTGGTGATCCTCACGACCTCCGACGACGAACGTGACATCGAAGGCTGCTATGCGCTCGGCGCCAATACCTATGTGCAGAAGCCGGTCGATCTCGACGGGCTCTTCGCCGCGATCCAGCGGCTGAAGGAATACTGGTTCGAAATCGCCATCCTGCCGCTAGAGGACTGACAGATTGGCGGAACACTGCTCCATTCTCATCATCGACGACAACATCGACGATCGCGAGGTCTATCGCCGCATATTGGGCCGCGTTTCCAGCACCGCCTACACCGTCGTGGAGGCGGAGACGGGCGAAGAGGGCCTTGCACTGAACGGCCGGAAACGGCCGGATTGCATCCTGCTCGACTATTCGCTGCCGGGGCGCGACGGGCTCGGCGTTCTTGCCGATATCCTGGAGGATGACCCCGCCGCCAACGTCATCATGCTGACCGGCCAAGGCAACGAAACGGTCGCCGTCGAGGTGATGAAGAGCGGGGCACGCGACTATCTGACAAAGGATTCGCTTTCGCCTGAAACACTGCATCGCTGCATCCAGAACGCCATCATGCACGGCATGCTGGAAGCAAAGCTGGAGCAGAAGCGACAATCGCTGGAGATCTTCACCCGCGCCATGGCCCATGATCTGAAGGAGCCGCTGCGGACGATCAAATCCTTCAGCCGCATCCTGCACGGTTCTGCCGCGCTTCCGGCCGAAGACCGGGAATTGCTCGATTACGTACTCAGCGCCGCCGACCATATGGAAGACCTGATCGTCAAAGTCTCGGGTTTCACCAAGCTCGAGGCCTACGGCGGGCTGGAGCTCAGGCCGGTCTCGCTATCGGCGGTGCTCGACCAGGTGGAGGACAATCTGCGTCAGCAGACCGAAAGCCGCGGCGCCGTCATCATCCGCGGGGCGCTGCCGGAGGTCATGGGCGATGCGACGCTGCTGACCCAGCTCCTGCAGAACCTGGTGTCGAATGCCATCCGCTATTGCGAGCAGAAGGTTCCGGAGATCAGCATCACAGGCGAAGCGCAGGGCGATATCTGCCGCCTCACCGTGGGTGACAACGGGCCTGGCATCGATCCTGAGCATCGCGAACTGATTTTCCAGCCGTTCAAGCGCCTCGTCGGTCGTGGCATCGAAGGCACCGGGCTCGGCCTTGCCATATGCCGCCGCATCGCGCAGATGCATGGCGGCTCGATCTGGTGCGAGGCAGAAAATGGGCCGGGCGCCACCTTCATTCTCGAAGTGCCGCTCGCCGAGGTGAGGTCCACGCCGCCTGCCGCATCGGTCATCCCGCACAGCGCCAAGCCGGCGGAGCAGCCAGGCGAAGGTTCGGGCAGGCTGGCCGAGGTGCTGCTGGTGGAAGACAGCCCGGCCGACATCCAGATTCTGAAGATCAAGCTGATGCGGCGGGAGAAGGTGAATTTCAACCTGCATGTCGCCACCAACGGACGCGAGGCAATGCGGCTGCTCGAAGAACGCGCAGGCATCGCCGATGTGCCGCAGATCGACCTGATGCTGCTCGACATCAACATGCCGATCATGGACGGCTTCGAGGTGCTGCATGCGCTTTCAGCCGACGTCCGCCTCAAGCAAATTCCCGTCTGCATCCTCAGCACGTCAAGCGACGAGAGCGACATGCGACGGGCCAGAAATCTCGGCGCGCGCGCCTATATGGTCAAGCCGCCGACCCTGCAGCAACTGGAAGAGGCGCTCGAAGATGTTGAACATTTGGAGTTGTTGCAGCGCGGCGATTCGCTTGCGCTTTGTGCGGAACAAAACTAAGCGATCGTCATTGGCAACGGTATGACCTTCGCAGCTCTCATACTCGCGCTCCTGACGACGCCGCTTCAATCAGGACTGCTCTCGATGGTATCAGGCATACATCACGTCACGGCCGTCACCCGAAAGGTGCAGGCGAACGTGGACTTCTACGCGGGATTTCTCGGCATGCGGCTCGTCAAGCAGACAGCCGGTTACGAGGACGCGACGCAACTTCATCTCTTCTATGGCGATGCGGCAGGGACGCCGGGGTCGCTGCTGACCTTCCTCGCCTGGGAAGATGGCGCGCCCGGCCGGGCCGGCTATGGCCAGATCAGCGAAATATCGCTGTCGATCGACCCTGCCAGCATCGGCTACTGGCTGACGCGCGCCATGAGTTTCGGCCTGCGCTCGGAGGGCCCGGCCGACGAATTCGGTGAGCCCGTCCTGCGGCTGAAGGACCCAGATAACATCATCCTCAAGCTCGCAGGCGCAAAGAACTTGGTATCGCCGGCCGCCTGGGACGGCGCCTCGATCCCGGCCGAGCATGCCATCCAGCGAGTGCGCGGAGCCACCATGCTGACGGAGAAGCCCGCCGAAAGCCGCAGCTTCCTCGAGAGCCATTTCGGTTACCGTTTGCAGGCCAGCCGCGGCACGATCGATAGGTTGGTGTCGCAGTCCGGCGACATTATCGACGTGCGCGATGCGCGTGGCTTCTGGTCCGGTGCGCCGGGCACCGGCACGGTCGATCACGTTGCCTTCCGCGCTGCCGACGAGGAGACGCTGCTTTCGGTGCGCAAGGCGCTCGAAGCGACCGACGCATCGCCGACCAACATGCACGACCGCAAATATTTCCGCTCGCTCTATGCGCGCGAGCCCGGCGGCACGCTGGTGGAGCTTGCGACCGACAAGCCGGGCATGACCGTGGACGAAGAGCACGCCGCCCTCGGGGGCAAGCTCTTCGCGCCACCCGAAGCCATCACCAATCTCCATGACCTGAAGGTGATGCTGCCGCAATTTTCAATGCCCGGTCAGCCGCGCATCAATTATCGCGAGCTGCCATTCGTCCATCGCTTCTATACGCCCCCGGACCCCGATGGCAGCGTCTTCGTGCTGCTGCACGGCTCCGGCGGCAACGAGACGACGCTGATGCCGCTGCTGAACAAGGCGGCGCCGCGGGCGACGCTGCTCGGCGTGCGCGGCCGGGCGACGGAGGAAGGGTTTCCGCGCTGGTACAAGCGCATTACTCCCTTCTCCTTCGACCAGAACGACATCAAGACCGAGGCGGAGGCCTTCGCGGCCTTCATCGAGGGCGCCGTCAAATCCTACGGGCTCGATCCTCAGAAGGTCGTCTATGTCGGCTACTCCAATGGCRCCAACCTTTTGAACTCGCTGCTCTACCTGCACCCGAACCTGGTTCACAAGGCGGTGCTGCTGCGCTCCATGCCTGTGCTCAGCGACTATCCGCATGCCGATCTGAAAGGCACGGACCTGCTCGTCATCAGCGGCAAGACGGATGCCTACGGCAAATATGCGAGCGAGTTGGAAGAGAGGCTGAAGAGTTCAGGCGCCACCGTCGATTCCGACGTCATCCCCGGCGGCCACGATCTCGGCGATGCCGACATTCCGATCATCCAGAAATGGCTGCTGCAGGAAAATCGCTGACGATCAGCCGCGGCGGGCAACCATGATGCCGGCAAGCACGACGCCGCCGCCGAGCGCCTGCATCGTCCCGATCGCCTCGTTGAGCAACGCCCAGGCGAGAATGGCCGCAACAACCGGCTGCAACAGCAGCGTCAGCGAGGAAAAGGCCGCCGGCAGATAGGCCAGCGCATAGGTGATCGCCACCTGCCCGCCGGCATGGCTGATAAAGGCCAGGCCGAAAACGATCGACCAGCCGTAGACGGTTGCGGGYAGCATATGGCCCTCGTAGATCAGGCCGATCGGAAAGATGCAGACCGCAGCGCAGGCTGTGCTCCACAACATGATGCGGATCGTATCGAACCGGCTGCGCAGCCTGCCGATCGCCAGGATGTAGCAGGCATAGAAGAAGGCGGCGATCATCGCGATGCCATCGCCGCTGAAATCGCCGTTGCCAATGGCTGCGGGCCCGCCCTTCAAAATGACGAGGCCGGAGAGAGCCACGGCAAGTCCRAGCATGAAGATGCGGCTGATCCTCGCGCTGAAGAAGAGGAAGGCGATCAGCGTGACGAAAACCGGTGCGAGGTTGGCCAGCAGCGTCGCATTGGCGACCGACGTCATGGTGAGCGAAAGGTGCCAGGCGCCGAGGTCGAGCGCCAGCATGAGGCCTGGCAGAATCAGCATGCCATAGTCGGAAAGGCTCTGCGGCTTTGGCCCCGCATCCTTCTTCAGCAGCGAGACGATGAGGATCGGGATCAGCGCCAGCGCCACGCGCCAGAAGGCCGTCGCCATCGGTCCGACCTCGGACAGTCTGACGAAGATCGGCGAGCCGCCGATCGCCGCCCCGCCGAGAAGCAGCGCCGCGAGGGCGAAACGATTGGAAGGCGAGGCTTCGGAAAGGGTGGAGGCAGCCTGCGACATGGTCTCGATATTTCTGGTCGCCCGAATGCCGGGCGGGAATTGGTGGCCGAGTGACTATCAGAAGTCGCTCACCGGGGACAGTCGAAGAGCGACATATTGGTGGAAAATCAGGCAGGATGCTTATTCGTCGCGCTGGTCCGCAGCTTTTCGGCGATCTCGCCGGCGATGAAGAACGCATGCTCGGTCACCTGCGGTAGGCCCATCAGCTCGCCGAACGTGCCGCGTGCCAACGGGCCGGAGATCAGCAGCGAAGGATCTGCATGTCCGGACGGGCCGATCGCTTGCGAATGCTGGTTACAGGCAAGGCCAAGGCCGGTCGGATCGAGCGATAGGTGGCCGCTTGCCGCAAGTGCCGCGAGCCAGGGCTGGGTTTCGAGAATGCCACCATGCGCCGGGCCGGTGGTGACGACGACGGCGTCATAGCGCCGCTCCAGCGGCTGGCGCTGATGACGCGGCTGCAGGGTGCAAAGGATCAGTTCGCCCTCGATGCGCGCATCGGCAACCGAGCCGGCCAGGATATCCAGGCGGCCCGAGGCAATCGCTGCGTCGAGCACGGCCTCGACCTGCGGGGCGATGCGAAAGCGATGCACATCCCAATAGGGACGCAGATGGCGGACGAGACGGCGTCGTTCGGCAACCGGCAGCGCCTGCCAGAGATCGTATCCCTGCGCCCGCACCTGATCGATCACGCCATGCCAGCTTATGCCCTCTGCCTTCGCCGCTTTTATGGCAGTGCGGATCGCTGCCAACAACGATATGGCCGAATGGGCGGCATTGGAGACGAAATCGCCGAAGAGCTCCTGCGGTACCGGCGCATGGCCGCGAGACCGCAGACCGCGGCGCGAGATCGCGGTCACCGGGCCGTCATGCCCGCGCTGCGCCAGCGAGGCAATGACATCGGCAGCCGTCAGGCCATTGCCGATGACCAGCACCCGGTCATGCGGGCGGACCACGTCGAGCGCGCCCGGCTTGGTGGTATCGGCGACGAAACGGGGATGGGCGGCAAGCCGGGTCGCAAGCCGGCCGGGGGCTGCCGGCGGCGGATGGCTGGTGGCGATCGCGACGATATCGGCCTCCGTCACGCCGCCTCTGTCGTCGCGGATCGACCAACGGCCGGCACGGGCTTCGACAGCCGTCACCGCAGCGCGGCAATGACGCACGCTACCGTATTCCAGCAGCGGCTTCAGCAGCGAGGCGACATATTCGCCGAAGAGCCGGCGCTGGGGGAAGAGCGAGCCATCGGGCTGCCTGGCCTCAGGGTCGCCGGCGACGGCGTCGCGGGCTTCGATCCAGGCCAGGAATTCGCCCAGGTCATCGGGCTGCAGGCTCATCTTGGCGGCGGGAACATTGATGCGGTGGGCCGGATCGGCCGTGTCGTAGGCAAGGCCGCGGCCGAGTTCGGCGCGCGGCTCGAAGACCATGATGGCAGGGCGCTCGCCGCAGTCGGCTCTCGCGAGATGATAGGCGACGCCGGCGCCGGAGACACCGCCGCCAATGATGGCGACGACGGGCTGTTCAGACGTCGGGAGAGGCTTGGGCTGCATGGTGGCCGGGATCATTGCTTTCGATGCCCGAGCATAGAAGCCGGGCATTGGTCACGCAATCCTCCGCTCTCTATTGTCTATAATTATTATGCAGATTTAACCTTATCCCGATATCGTCGTCGAGAACTCGGGATTGCCTCGGATGGTGTTGCTCACCGTGCAGATCTCGTCTTCGGCGGCATGGGCGATTTTCTGTCGGGTTTCCTCGTCGATATCGCCCTTGATCGAAAAGGCGATGTTGAACTTGGCGACGCGCGAAAGGCCTTCCGCCGCCTTCTCGCCGGTGACCTCGGCAGTGATCTCGCTGATCTTGTCGAGAATGCCCATCTGGCTGGCGGCGATGCGGGCGCTGAGCACCAGGCAGGCCGAGAGCGAGGAATAGAGCAGATCGAGCGGATTGAAACCCGGCTGCGACGGCGCGGTGACGATATCGATCTCGCCCTTGGTGGCGGAGGTGACGTGCGGGAAACCGGTACGGCCGAGAACGGCGGTGGCGCCGGTCGGGCGGGGACGAGCCTTGAGATCGGCCATGTTGAAATCCTCTTGCGAATATCTTGCAGATGGTGATTTCCGCCCGAGGCGGCAATGGCAAACGCCGCCCCTGGGTTTCGGAACCTTTCCATCCGTCATCAGTTGAATACACCTGAACGAAATCAGTGACAAAGGTGGATTGCGATGCCTGACGTCCGCAGCATGGATAACCAAGGCCGGCGGATGGATGCTCGCGATCGGCTGATCGTTGCGCTCTATGCGCAGCTGAAGGCCGAGCGGGAAACCCGCGAAACGCTGGAATGGGCGATCCGAAATGGCGCCGTCTCACAGGCGGTGCTGGAAGCCATCGCTGCCGATCCGGTTCCCGTCGTCACCAGCGAGGACATCGCATCGTTGGAGAAGATCATTGCGCTCGATGAACGGCGCAAATCAAAGCGGAACTAGCCGACGACATCATGCACCCTATTTAGTTGAGAAGAGGAGATCCGAAATGGCCGATATCACCTATCAGGTCGTGCCGCATGACAATGGCTGGGCCTATAAGCTCGGCGACACACTTTCGGAAACCTATGCGACAGCTGACGAAGCGATTGTCCATGCCAAGGACGCCGCATCGCGCCAGAAGATCGGCAATGGCGATGCGCTGCTCGCCTATCCCGCACCCGACGGCCGCGGCTGGGCATTTCAGGAACTCGAAACCGACAAGAGCGGCAGCCGGCTCTGATTTGCGACGGAGGATGGAATGGCCGCTCGGGCAAGCTGGAAGGGTCATCTGAAGGTAGGCGACCTTGCCTGCGCCGTCGGGCTCTACACCGCTGTTTCCTCCTCTGACCGCGTCTCCTTCAACATTATCAACCGCAGGACCGGCCACCGGGTGGAACGGCAATTCGTCGACAGCGAGACCGGTAAACCGGTCGAGCGGGGCGACCAGGTCAAGGGCTACCAGATGGAGAATGGCGACTACATCGTCATCGAGGGCGACGAGATCGCCGAAATCATGCCGGAAAGCGACAAGATCCTCAATATCAAGGCTTTCATCGCCTTCGACGATATCGACAAGCTCTATTTCGACCGCCCTTACTATCTCGCGCCCGTCGACGAACATGACGAGGAGGCGCTGTCGCTGATCGCCAGGGGCATGCGTGACGGCAAGGTCGCGGCTTTGGCCGAAGCCGTGCTTTTCCGGCGAATCCGGACGCTGCTGATCCGTCCGCATGACGACTACATCGTCGCGACGATGCTGAATTTCGACCACGAGGTGCGTTCTGCCGATACGGTCTTCAAGGATATCCCCGACATCAAGTTCGACAAGGAAATGATCGAGCTTGCGGGCCATATCATCGGCACCAAACAAGGCAGCTTCGAACCGAGCACGTACGAGGATCGCTACGAGGCTGCCCTCGTCGAACTGGTGAAGGCTAAGATCGAAGGCCGGGCGCCACCGAAGAAGAAACAGGCCCCGGAACGCAAGGTCGTCGACCTGATGGAGGCACTGCGCCAGAGTGCCAAGATGAGCGGCAAGGCGCCAGCAAAGAAGGCCCTGGCGAAGAAGAAGGCGCCGGCGCGCAGCGACAGCCGCAGCAAGAAGGCAAGCTGAGATGGCCTCGCCCCCTGGCGGGCGATGGGCAATCTCAAGCGCACCCGACCTCGCGCGAATACAACGGTTTGTCGCGCCGGCGAAGCCGCGGGACCTGAAGCGCGTCAAAGTGATTCCCGCGATGCTTTAAGTCTTTGATTTATGTATATCGTTTCCCAAAATCGCTGGCCACTTTTTCATTGGCGCGGCTTCTGGCCGCCTTCCGCTGCCAGGCTCTTCTTCAGCGCATCCATGATATTGATGACGTTGCCGGTCGATTTCACCGGTGCGGGTTTTGCCACGGGCGCTGCCTTCTTCAGGCTCTTCTGCTTGCCGCGGATCATCGACTTCAGGCGTTTCTGGATCGGGTCCTGCACCATGGTCGGGCTCCAATCCTTCGTCTCTTCCTTCACCAGTTGCGTCATCAGCGTCAGCAGCTTGCTGTCGATCTCGGCCTTATCGTCGAGTTCGGCTATGGGATCACGCACCTCGTCGCCGTAGCGCAGGGTCCAGAGAACGATGCCTTTGCCTTGCGGCTCCAGCAGCACGGCACGCTCACGACGATAAAGGACAAGGCGGGCGATGCCGACGACCTCATTCGCCTTCATCGCCTCGCGGATGACGCAGAAGGCTTCGACCCCGACCTTGTCCTCGGGCGCCAGAAAATGCGGTTTATCGTACCAGATCCAATCGATCGAGCCGCGCGGCACGAAACTGTCGATCTCGATGGTGCGGGTGCTTTCGAGCCCGATTTCCTCGATCTCCTCGTCTTCGAGGAGAACATAGTCGTCCTCGCCGCGCGGATAGCCCTTCACCTGGTCCCTCTCGGCCACCGGTTTGTGGGTGACGCTGTCGACATAGCGGCTTTCGACGCGGTTCTTCGTCTGGCGATTGAGGACGTGGAAACGGACCTTGTTGCTTTCGGTCGTCGCCGGCGTCAGCGAGACGGCGGCGGTGACGAGCGAGAGCTTGAGATAGCCTTTCCAGAATGTCTGACGTGCCATGTCTGTCCTGCCTCCCGGACACGGTTGGGCATGGCTATCAACGGCGGGTTCGGTCTTTGGTTCCGCGAGCTGAACGAGGTTTCGATTGGCGACAACAGCAAACCTCCCGGCGTGCGCGTCAGGGGTGCGATCGTACCCGCCGGGGAAGTTGGACAAGATCATACCCACATTGAATGATAGTGGCGTTACGCAGTTGCGAGCGTGTGACAGCGGATGGCTAGGACCAGTTGGCGCGACATATTGGAAGGTTTAGCAAACTGGATTCGACGAATAATATGGCTTAGAGTGGCGCCCACATGGCGGCTTAAGCAGAAATTGAAGCAATAACTTATTGATCTGGTTCATGAATTGCACGCCAACCACACACACTTGCAAACGAGCTACGTGCCGGCTGTTTTGGATTGGGAGTGGCGAACCAATCGAACCGTATCGATTTGTGATGGATTGTAGACAGAAACCAGTGTCAATGATTTCAATGTCGCACACAGAGTCGAACAGAGGTAAATTGTGATTTTGGCTCAGTCCTATTTCGAATAGGAACATCCCCGAACATGAGATAGAAGAGCTCTTAATGGCGATACAAGACGCGTCTATAGCACGAGACTATTATCAAGGCAGCCACCGTCGGCGCACGGCGTCCAGATGGCGCGTCAGGCGAGACGTGCTGGCGAAGCTGGTTCTTACTGTCGCATTTTATGCGGCGCTTTGGCGGGCGACCGGCATGTGGTACGGCCTGCCTGCAAATTTCGATGATGGCGCGTCGGTAGACCCGCTTCCGATGAAGTTAATGCTTTACAGCCTTATCCCATTGTCCGGTCTGTATTTTCTGTTGGAACAACGGCAATTCATAAGAACCTTTTCAAGGATTTCACCGCTCATCGGGGTCGTTGCCATTTCCTGTCTGACATCAATCGTCTTCTCGATTGACAAAGGTGCATCTTTAAAGGGATTGGCCGCCGTCATCGTTCTTGCGGTCCCGCCGCTTCTTTATCGCGCGCGCTATGGCAACGTGGAAGCATTTCGCATCCTGGGGCGTTTTGCGATCGCGGCGGCATTTATCAATGTTCTCTATACTGCCGCTTTCCCGCAATTTGCAATCATGCGCGGCAGCTATGCCGGTATGGTAAAGGGAGCGTTTTACCACAAGAATACATTGGGACAATTTTGCTCAGTCAGCTTTGTTTGCCTGTTGTCGACGCAGAAGCTAGGTCGACTTCGTTACAGCACGCTTGTTCGATGGGCTGCGATGCTTTGCCTCCTCGCTTTGATTGTAGCGACAAAGTCCTCGACAGCGGTTGTATTGACGATGTTCGGCAGTGTCATGCTGTATGCTATCCGGATTATCCACGTCTACCCAAATCGCCTTTTTCGCTCATTTGTCGTCGGTCTGCTGTTTCTTCTTGTGGGTTTTGCCGCCAGTTTCATTTATTTAGGTGTGGCCTCTGCCGTTGCTGAAGCTTTCGGCAAAGACCTTACTTTCTCGGGGCGCACCAACATCTGGGAACAGCTGTTTCCGCTGATATGGGATAGGCCCATAACCGGTTACGGCTTTGCGATGTTCCGCCAGCCTGATGTCATGGAGGAATATGTCAAGGTGACGTTCGACGCGCGGTCGACGCACAACACCTATCTCGAACTTGCCCTCAATATCGGCATTCCCGGTATCGGTGCATGGGTCGTGTTCTTGGTGACTCGCCTTTTCCGGAAGATGACAATCGTCGAATCCGATCAAGAGCAATCGGGCGCCAGACGGAAGGAGATCGTGATTATCATCCTGATCATGCTTGGATCCATGACAGAGGCGGGGATGATGCTCGCACCCTTTATTCTCTGGCCACACACGGTGATTGCACTCTCCGAGCTGCGTCCGAGGTTGTTGGCAAACCGGAGACCGCGTGAGGCTTGAGACGCGGAGGCTTCACTGAGGCTCCGCCTGGCCTCAGTGTGGCGATTAAATAGAGAGATAGCGCTTCTGCCAAGGCAGCATGTTTTCTTGCCATGCACGCGGCGTGAAATCGTCATAGGCCGTCTCGGCAATCGCCAACATCCAATTCTGCCCCTTGCGGGCCAGCAAGACGCATGACAATTCCATGCTAGGCTCGATCGCAATGGAGGGCCGGTTGGCGCCTGATATATCGATCCCTTTGTTCCGCCACTGGATGCGGATTTCGTCGGGCTCGGATGTCCATTCGCCGGAGGAAACGGAAGCCTTTCCGTCCGGCTTGACGCGAAGCGGCGGCGGCGTGACGTTCAGAAAGCTGCCGTCGTTGAGATAGTTGCCTTCGATTTCCCCCGCAGTCGCTTTGCCGTTTCCTTTCAGAAAGATGTCCTGCTTGCACCGCAAGAATATGTTGCGTCGAAAGCTTCCAGACCACGGCCGATTGGCAAAAAACCCAATCTCACATTCGCTGATCACGTTATCGTGGATATCCATGTCTTTGCGAAATGCCAGGCTCTGGTCCGAGTAACCGCTCAAACTCACGCCACGATTGCTGTTCTCGATCCTGTTGTCATAAACATGGTGGCCAGCATGGTCGACTTGATCGCCAACCCCATACCCGAAGGAATAATCATTCATCTTCCCGTCGCGCATGACGTTACTGCGCACGACGGCATCGTCGCCGATCGATGAAAAGGAGAAATTTTTCCCCCCGATGAAATTGTATTCAACAAGGTATTGTCGCGTTCTACCGCAAACCAGCGCCCCCTTGTTGGATGTGCTGGTCGGCGACTGAAGAAAAAGGTTGCCCCGAACCACCACATTGGAGCTCACATTGCGATCGTCGTTTTCGTAGGCGAATTGGCAACAATCCGCCCCCTGGCCGGGCGCCGGGCCGACGCGGTTGTTCTCCAGCAACACGTCCGACGTCATGGTTAGGTAAATGCCGTCGCCGTTCACATTCTCGGTCTCACAGCGCCGTATGACGAGATTCCTGCCATTGTGAAATTTGAAGCCGCGGGGAGAATTCTTGACGATCACGTCTTCGACCACCGTATCGGAAAACACCTGATAGGCGACGCCGATGTCCGGAGCGCCGTCGATGACCTGTCCCCGCGTGGATGCACCGTGAATTTTCTTTCGCAAGATGGCGGGCATCGGATCTCCATTCGATACGGTTACAGCTTCTAATAATGAGGGGTCGTGTGGCGGATGTTTGAATATCTGGAAATTATCCTAACCTGAACGACCCCTGAGAAATCCATGTAAATAGACCCATGACGTCCCGGCCACATCGATTGAAACTGTGTCCGTCCAGCTGCGTGCTGCCCTGGGATCGCCTTCCGGCACTCTGTTGGTCACACGTTCGCCCAATTTGGCCTGCAAGCCGTCCTGGCAATGCCGCGCTGCGTTTCGGCAGTCAATGTTAAATCACCCGTCAGCCTTATGGCCTGAGTTGTGGAACCGTTGAAAGGCAGCTGTAAAATGTGCCCTTTAGTCGAATCACCGTCGAAATGAGAAGCGGATGGACATCGCTCTGCTTCTCGCCAGCTTCATCGGACGAATGGTAAAATAAGCAATACTCCGAAAACACCCGATGACCCTTGCGGCCCCTCCGCCGACTCTCGAGGTCGTTCTCGCTGTGGACAGAAGCCCGTCTAAGGCGAGTAGTTTTCATTTCACCCTGATGCTGATTGCATATTGACCGGTCTCACGGTACGAAATCCTGGGAGGCCAAATATCGAGGCCCAAATGATTACGCATCGTCAAGATATCGACGGCCTGCGTGCCGTAGCCGTAATTTTTGTGATTCTTTATCACTGTGGATTTGACCGCATTCTCCCCGGTGGATTTATCGGGGTGGACATTTTTTTCGTGATCTCGGGATACCTGATTACGAAAATCATTCTTGCTGACGTCGGGGATGGCCGATTCTCGATTGGCAACTTTTATAGTCGCCGCGCAAAACGAATTCTTCCCGCTGTCGTGGTCATGTATGCCGTTGTGATGGCGGCTTCTTATTTTACGATGCTGCCTGACGAAAGCTTGCGGGTCTTTAAGTCTGTCACTTCCTCCGCGCTTTTTGCCTCAAATGCTTATTTCTATTTTACAACTGGATATTTCGATGATTCCTCGGAATTCAATCCAGTCCTGCACACATGGTCGTTGTCGGTCGAAGAGCAGTTCTACGTCTTTTTTCCACTGATCGTCATGTTGGCAAGCCGATATGGGCGCAGGGCAACCGGGATGGCCATAGCGGGGCTTTTTGCGGTCAGCATCATTGCTTCCATTATCACTGTTCCAATCAACCGCTCCGCAGCCTTTTATCTTGTACAGTATCGCGCGTGGGAACTGCTCGTAGGCGCTCTCATCGCAGGACCGGCACTGACGAAATTCTCTGATGCGCGGATCAACGATGTGCTTTCGGCAATCGGTGCTTTGCTCATCTGCCTCAGCGCGTTGCTGCTGTCGAAGACGTCCGAGTTTCCCGGATTGACGGCGTTGCCCGCGACCGCAGGCACGGCGCTGATCATCTGGACGGGCCCAAGCACCCTTGTCAGCAAGCTTCTCTCATTGAGGGTCGCCACTGCTATAGGCTTGATCTCGTACTCCCTCTATCTGTGGCATTGGGCGATTTGGGTGTTTTCGAACCAGTACGGAGCTTGGGAGCATGGCTGGCAATTGGTGCCGATCGCTTTGAGTTTCGTCGTCGCATATGTTTCGTGGCGATTTGTCGAAACGCCGTTCCGAACAATGAGATACCGACCTCTCGTGTCCGTAGCCGCCGGAGCTGCTTCAATCGCATCCGTAGCAATGCTGGCATTTGTCGGGCAACTCGCTGCCGATCAAATGAAAGAGGACAACACGGCTGTTGAACGGGTGGCGGAATTTGCTGACTACGACCCTTCGAAAGCCTTTCGCAGTGGACAATGCTTCCTCACGTCAAACGACGGCATCGAAAAATATGATCGTGATGCCTGCCTGGCTCTATCAAACAATCAGCAAAACATGGCGCTTGTCGGTGATAGTCACGCCGCTCATCTATATCCCGGGCTAAGGGCGCTTTCGGGGGCCAATGTCATTCAAGCGAACGCATCAGGATGTCGTCCCACCCTCGACGCCGAAGGCGAGGAACGCTGCATCGAACTCATGAACTACATGTTCAAGGAATTCTTGCCGAGCCATAAAGTCGATGTTCTCGTATTGGCTGGACGCTGGACAAAAGATGACGTGAAACTCATCAGAAAGACGGTGGATTACCTGTCACCATTTGCCAAAAAGATCGTCGTCTTCGGACCAGTGGCAGAGTATAAATCTTCCCTGCCGCGGTTGCTCGCACACAGTCTCTACGACAAGCAACCATTTAAGGCCGCCGATCATCTGGTGCCTCGACAACACATCGGTCTGGACATTCAAGACGCGTTGGCCGGAAGCGGGGCAACATACATCTCTACCTATAAGACGATGTGCAACCCAGATTGTGTGGTGTGGACAAAAAGCGGAGACCCAGTCCAATTCGACTATGGGCACTTCACCGCCGACGGCTCCCGCGTTCTGATTTCAAGAGTTAAGCAAGCCCTCGTCGTTCAGTGATAAGAGCGTGCCCATCATCGCGCGTTTAGTTGAACTGATCCCTTCGATACCGGCGCAGCAGGGATTAAGCCGGAGCATGGAAGGCGGAAGCGATCAAGCAGATGATCGGGCGGCTCGCGCGGAGGCGCTTATTCTCACGCCCCCGCCACAAGCGCCTTGTTCTTACTTTGAGACTGCCATGGCCGCCTCATCGATAAAAGCCGCGACCTCCAGAGGCTTTGATTGCGGCAAAGCATGACTTGCTTCCAAGGTCATGACTTTCCGAGCACCGAGACGAGCCGACATTGCCCTCTGGTTTTCAGGAGCAATCATTCTGTCGTCACTTGCTATTTGATACCAGGATGGCTTCTTCCTCCAGGCGGGCGCGGTGACGACGTCGCCAAAGGTACCGGCAAGCGGCGCTTTTTGGGTGGCCGCCAGAACGACACCTTCTTCGGGAGGCAGATCCTGGCAGAAGCTTTCGTGAAATTTATCGGCCTTGAGCCAGAGGTAGCTGTCGCTGTCCGGCTCGATATTGGCCATTGCCGCGGGCGGATGCCGTTGGGTGATAGCAGCTGGACTTTCACCTGCATCGGGGGCGAATGCGGCGATATAGACAAGCCCCGCGACATTCGGTTGATCTCCCGCTTCGGTGATGACCGCACCGCCGTAGGAATGACCGACAAGCACGACCGGCCCTTTCTGCTGGGCCACCATCTTGCGTGTCCGTTCAGCGTCCTCGGCGAGCGAAGTCAACGGCAGTTCGACGGCGTGAACGGACTGATAGCCCCTATGCGCCAGCTCGAGTATCACCTTTCCCCAATGGGCGGCCCCACCCCAAAAGCCGTGCACCAGAATGATCGTGGGTTTATGACTCATAGTTTCTCCTGTTTTCTGAAAAGAGCGATACGACTGTGATCGGCGAGAACGGAATCAAGGCATCCTCTTTCGCCGTCGGCGGAATTGGCGGCTTGTTCCGTTGGTACACCAACGGTCTCACGCACACATCCAACCGCTTTAATTGATTGCATTCAATATAGCTAGGTTTTTTCGATTGATGCGATAATGCCTGTTGACGCGTAGCCCTTCTTCGGACCGAGACGCATCCATTGCATTGCGACGTCGCCGGAAAGGCGGCCTCAACTCGGACAACAGCTTCGATCCTGGCCCGGGCTGCACAAATGTCATGGCTCCCTCCAATGATTGACGCCCAATTGAATGCATCTGATTTGAGCTTTCGTGCATTCGATTTTTGCACGCCGTCGCTCAGAAAATTAGCTCTAAAATTTTTGTTTTCGTTATTGATAGTATAATTGAATGCATTATCGACAGATTTGACTGCTATTTGTGCATAATCAATCTGGCATGGCGCTTGCAATTGGATGGATGCTCCCCGGATGGGGATCGGATTTCAATCAAGGAGCCATCCATGCCCGCAGTGACCAAGCCAGCCAATCAAAAAGGCGACTTTCTTGTCGATTACGAGGACAAGGTTTTTGAGGACGTACAGGCCGGCGAAGGCGAAAAGGCCCTCGTCACCTTCCATACAGTGGCCTTCGAAGGATCGATCGGATTCGTCAACCTGCTGCAGGCGACGCGCCTGAAGCGGAAGGGGTTCGAGACCTCGGTCCTTCTCTACGGCCCGGGCGTCACGCTCGGCGTCCAGCGCGGTTTTCCGACGCTCGGGGCGGAGGCCTTTCCCGGCCATCTGAATTTCAATAACCAGATCGTCAAGTTCATGGAAGAAGGCGGCAAAGTCTATGCGTGCCGTTTTGCCCTTCAGGCGCTTTACGGCCATGGCGAAGGCGCGCTGATCCCCGGCATCACGCCGATCAGTCCGCTCGACGTTCTCGACCTGATCCTGATCCATCGCCGCGACGGCGCCTTCATCCTTGATACCTGGACGCTCTGAGCATCAGGCGCCCCAAAAAATAAAGGGCGGAGCCTTGGCGCTCCGCCTCCCCACCCGTCAATCGAGGATTTCGTCATGGAGAAAAAACCGAGCGTCCGGGTTGCCGCCGCGCAGATCGCGCCGGATCTGACCTCGCGCGAGAAAACACTGGCCCGGGTGCTGGATGCAATTCGTGAGGCCGCCGCCAAAGGCGCCGAGCTGATCGTCTTTCCCGAAACCTTCGTCCCCTGGTACCCCTATTTTTCTTTCGTGTTGCCGCCGGTTCTTTCCGGCAAGGAGCATGTGCGACTTTATGAGGAAGCCGTCACGGTGCCGAGTGCTGCCACCGATGCCGTCTCGGCAGCCGCCCGCCAGCATGGCATCGTCGTGGCGCTTGGCGTCAACGAGCGTGACCACGGATCGCTCTATAATGCCCAGCTGCTGTTTGATGCCGATGGCACGCTCATCCTCAAGCGTCGCAAGATCACCCCAACCTTTCATGAGCGAATGATCTGGGGCCAGGGCGACGCCTCCGGCCTGAAGGTGGTCGACAGCGCCGTCGGACGCCTTGGGGCGCTGGCCTGCTGGGAGCATTACAATCCACTGGCCCGCTACGCTCTGATGGCCCAGCACGAGGATATCCATATCGCCCAGTTTCCGGGCTCGATGGTCGGACCGATTTTTGCCGACCAGATGGAAGTCACCATCCGCCACCACGCGCTGGAAAGCGGTTGTTTCGTGGTCAATGCCACAGGCTGGCTGACCGACGAGCAGATCGCCTCCATCACGTCCGACGCCGGCCTGCAGAAGGCGCTGCGCGGCGGCTGCATGACCGCAATCATCTCGCCCGAAGGCAAACATGTCGTGCCGCCGCTCACAGAAGGCGAAGGCATCCTGATCGCCGATCTCGACATGAGCCTGATCGTCAAACGCAAGCGGATGATGGATTCGGTCGGCCATTATGCCCGACCCGAGCTGCTGCATCTTGTCATGGATGGCCGCGCCACGGCGCCGATGGTCACCACCACCCAGCCATCCCTCCCCACAGCCGAAGCAAGGACCCTTTCCGATGGAGAATACGACACGTCTGCCGACCGAGATTCTGATCAACGAATTGCAGTCCTACGGAGCCCGGCTCGTTGACCCCAAGGCCGGGCATGAAAGCCGCCGCGGTGGTGCCGGACCTTCCGACCACAAGGCGCTGACCATTGACGGCATGACGGTGATGGTGCCGGTTCACACCGCACCCGCATTCGAGAGCCCCTATCTGGTGGAAAAGCCGGATGACATGGGTCGCAGCCGTATCAGCCGGGACGGCACGGTGCTGGGCGAGGTTTCCTTTCCCCTGCGCCCGCGCTTCTACGAGCGCTCGACCGCCGACGGCATTCCCTATTCGCAGATCGCCGTTCTGCACGGCAAGGACGTGCTCGCTACCACCGTGCTGCAGACCTGCATCCGCTATCAGAGCCGCACCAAGACCTGTCAGTTCTGCGCCATCGGCCAATCGCTGGCCGCCGGCCGCACTATCGCCCACAAGACGCCAGAGCAGCTCGCGGAAGTCGCCAGGGCCGCCGTCGAACTGGACGGCGTCAAACATATGGTGATGACCACCGGCACGCCGAAGGGCGACGACCGCGGTGCTGCGATCCTCGCCGACAGCGCCCGCGCCATCAAGGCGGCCGTCAATATTCCCATCCAGGCGCAATGCGAGCCGCCGGAAGACGATATATGGTTCACCCGCATGAAGGAGGCCAGCGTCGATGCACTGGGCATGCATCTGGAAGCCGTAACGCCGGAGGTGCGTGCCCGCATCATGCCGGGCAAGGCGCAGGTCTCGATCGCCAAATACATGGCCTCGTTCAAAGCCGCAGTGGAGGTCTTCGGGCGCGGCCAGGTCTCGACCTACATTCTGGCGGGTCTCGGCGACAGCCGTGAAGCCATTCTGGACATCTGCGAAAAGCTGGTTGCGCTCGGTGTCTATCCCTTCGTCGTGCCCTTCGTACCAATCTCCGGCACGCCGCTCGAAAGCCACCCGGCGCCGCGGCCCGACTTCATGGACTCGATCCTCGGACCCTTGTCCAGGATGCTGGTCGTCAGCGGCTTGAAGGCCGTCGACATCAAGGCCGGCTGCGGCAAATGCGGCGCCTGCTCCGCCCTTTCCACCTATGAAAGGATGCTCACCAAATGATGCTCGAAGCCTTTGCTCCCTATCGCTCGAGCGAATTCCAGGTGAAGTTCGCAACCTCCGCCTGGGAGCGCCGCGAAGCGCATACGCTACGCCGCGCCGTCTTCTGCCAGGAACAGCGGATCTTCGAAGGCGATGACCGCGACGCGATCGACGACGACGCCATCCCGATCGTGGCTCTCTCCATGCTCGGCATTGCCGCCGACCAGTTGGTCGGAACGGTGCGCATCCATCAGGCCGAACCCGGCCTCTGGTGGGGCTCGCGACTGGCGGTCCATCCGGATTTTCGCAAGATCGGCGCCCTGGGGGCGACCCTGATCAAGCTCGCCGTATCCTCCGCCAATGCGATCGGATGCCACACATTTCTCGCCAATGTGCAGGTTCAGAACGGTCTGCTGTTCCGCAGGCTGCACTGGGATGTGATCGAGGAGTTCGAGGTCTACGGCAAGCCGCATCTCAGGATGAAGGCCGACCTTGCCTATTATCCGCCCTGCGTCACACCCGAGGCAGGCTTCACCGCCCTTTCCAGAAAGGCGGCGTGAGAATGGTCGCGATCGACATCAAGACCCTGGCGGCAAAACTCTCGACCAGCAGCGGCATCGCCGCCAAGCAGGATATCGGCACGATTGCGGCAAGGCTCGGCCTGCAGGGGCAGCAGATTGCCGTCGGCGACGATTGCGCCGCGCTGCGTGATGGCGACGGTTATCTGCTTTTTGCCATCGAAGGGTTCATGAACGAGTTCGTCGCCGCCGACCCCTGGTTCGCTGGCTGGTGCGGCGTCATGGTCAATATCTCCGACGTCGTTGCCATGGGCGGCCGGCCAATCGCCGTGGTTGATGCCGTCTGGGCCAATGGCGAGGCTGGCGCGACACCCGTTCTCGAAGGCATGCGGGCGGCATCCAGCGCCTTTGGCGTGCCGATCGTCGGCGGGCACACCAATATCCGCACCGAACGCGGCCAATTGTCGGTCGCCATTCTCGGTCGTGCCAAGAAGCTGCTGACGAGCTTCGATGCACAGCCGGGCGATGTGCTGGTTGCAGCGATCGACCATCGCGGCCGTTACCGCGAACCCTTCAACAACTGGGAAGCCGCCACCGACGCCGCGCCGGCGCGCCTGCGCGGCGACCTCGAGCTGCTACCCGAGATCGCCGAGGCCGGGCTGGCGCTGTCTGCGAAGGATATCAGCCAGGGCGGCATCGTCGGCACGGCCATCATGCTCGCAGAATGTTCGCATGTCGGCATCGATATCGACGTCACCGCCATTCCCCTGCCCGCCGGTGTGAGCCTCGGCCGCTGGCTCGTCACCTTTCCGAGCTTCGGCTATCTGCTCTCGGTCGCGCCGGAACATGCGGTCGATGTCGTCACCCGCTTCACCGCGCGCGGCATCAGCGCCGCGGTCATCGGCGCAGTCGTGGCTGGTGCCGAGGTCGCACTGGTCGATGGCGATAGCCGTGCAGTGGTGCGCAATCATGCCGAAACACCCCTTCTGCAGCTCGGTCGGCAGGATGTCGCCGCATGAGCCTCCCGTCGCACCGAACCTTGCGCATTGCCATGCTGACCCATTCCACCAATCCGCGTGGCGGCGTGGTTCATGCCATGCAGCTTTCGGAAGCGCTGACCTCGCTTGGCCATGAGGTGGTCCTGCATGCGCCTGATGCCAAGGGGGCGGGCTTCTTTCGTCAGCCCTCCTGCGGCACGGCCTGCATTGCCGTGCCGCCGGCACCCGCGGACATGACGGAAATGGTCGAGCAGCGGATTGCCGACTATGTCGGTTATTTCCGAAGAACCGCAACCAATGGCTTCGACCTGTTCCACGCCCATGACGGCATTTCCGGCAATGCGCTGGCAACCCTCAAGCTGGAGGGCCTGATCCCGAATTTTGCCCGCACGGTCCACCACATCGACCAGTTCGCCGATCCGCGTCTGATGGCTCTGCAAGATCGCGCGATCGACGCGGCCGATATCGTCTTCGCCGTCAGCCGCCTCTGGCGGGACAAGCTGAGAGAGGATCGCGGCATTGATGCGGTGGTAGTCGGCAATGGCGTCGACACCAACCGCTTCTCGCCGGCCTGGAGCGGGGAGCAGGTCGCTCTGCGCGACAGGCTGCAGCTGGGAAGCGGGCCGATCTTCCTTAGTGTCGGCGGCATCGAGGCGCGAAAGAACACCCTTGGTATTCTCGAAGCCTTTCGTCAGGTCCGCGCCATCCGGCCGGATGCCCAGCTCGTCATTGCCGGGGGCGCCTCGCTCCTGGACCATGGCGACTATCAGGAAGAGTTCCGTTCTTGCCTCGCCTGCCTCGGTCGGGACGCCGCGGCGGTGCATATCACCGGTCCGATAGCAGATACCGACATGCCCAGCCTCTACCGGCTGGCGGATGCGCTGGTATTTCCCTCGTTCAAGGAAGGTTTCGGCCTCGTCGTTCTCGAAGCCATGGCCAGTGGCATTCCGGTCGTGACGTCCTCGATTGCGCCCTTCACCGAATATCTGGGTCCCGGCGATGCGATCTGGTGCGATCCGCACCATCCCGTCTCCATTGCCGAGGGCATGGCGCTGGCGCTGGTCGCACCGATCCGCGAGCAGATCATTCCCCGTGGTCTCGAGGTTGCCGCCCGCCATGGCTGGCACCAAACCGCAATAGCCCATCTTGCCCGCTATCACAGTCTGTTGGAGCCCAACCATGCCTGAAATGCGGTTCGTCATTGCCTGGCCGGATGGCCGCAAGGAGACCTGTTACTCGCCCTCCCTGGTGATCAAGGACTATTTCGCCGAGGGCCGAAGCTATCCGCTGTCCGACTTTCTCGATCGCAGCCGCACGGCGCTGACCATCGCCAGCGACAGGGTCAAGGCGAAATACGGCTATCCCTGTTCCCTAGCGCTCGGCCAGCTGTCGCGCATCGAACAGGCCGCCACTCCCTATCTCACCGACGCAGGGGCCGAAGTCCGCTGCGAAAGCTTCATCCTTTGAAAGGACCCACCATGACCACACCATTCCTCAAGAGCCATTACAGTGCAGTCGTCATCGGCGGTGGCCAGGCCGGGCTCTCGGCCTCTCATTATCTGAAGGGGCACGGCATCGATCACGTGGTCTTCGAGAAGAAGACCGTTGCGCATAAGTGGAAGAACGAACGCTGGGACGCCTTCTGCCTGGTGACGCCGAACTGGCAATGCCAGCTTCCCGACCATCCCTATGACGGCACGGATCCGCACGGTTTTATGGTCAAGGACGAGATTCTCGCCTATGTCGATCGCTTCGTGAAAAAGCTCGATGCGCCGGTCTTCGAGCAAACCGGCGTGACGTCGCTCGAAAAGCACGGCGACCTCTTCCGGCTCGCGACTTCGGCGGGCGCGGTGACCGCCGACGCCGTGGTGATCGCCACCAGCCTCTATGCAGCTCCGGCCATTCCGCGTGCTGCCGAGCGCCTGCCCGAGGACATCATGCAGATCCACACCGCCGCCTACCGCAGCGCCGATCACCTGCCGGACGGCGGCGTCATCGTGGTCGGCTCCGGCCAGTCCGGCTGCCAGATTGCAGAGGATCTGCATCTGGCCGGCCGCAAGGTGCATCTCGTCACCGGCAACGCGCCACGCTGCGCCCGGTTCTATCGCGGTCGCGATGTAGTCGACTGGCTTTCCGATATCGGCCAGTACGACATCACGGTCGAACATGATGGCATGACGAAGAAGAAGCACGACACCAACCATTACCTGACAGGACGCGACGGCGGACGCGATATCGATCTGCGCAAGTTCGCGCTGGAGGGCATGGCGCTTTATGGCCGCATGTCCGGCGTCGCCGCCGGCCGGATGCTGTTCGAGCCGAACCTGAAGGCCAATCTCGACGGCGCCGACCGTGTCTACAACGGCATCAATGCCCTGATTGACCGGCACATCGCCGAAAAGGGCATCGATGCTCCGGCCGGGTCCCCCTATATCCCCGTCTGGGAGCCTGAGGCGGAGATCGCCGAACTCGACCTGAAGGCGGAGGGGATCACCTCGGTCATTTGGGCCACGGGATTCAGTCCGGATTGGTCCTTCGTCGGACTGCCGATCTTCGATGGCAATGCCTATCCCGTTCATCGCCGCGGCGTCACCGTCGTCGATGGCGTTTACGTGCTCGGACTTCCCTGGCTCTGGACCTGGGGCTCGGGCCGGTTCCTCAGCGTCGGCAGAGATGCCGAACATGTGGTCGGGCATCTGGCAGCTCGACGTTCGGCGCAGACATCGTCTCTCAAGCAATCGGTCAGCGCCTAATCATGAGCGCGGCCCTTCTCGATTTTCCGCCCGCAGGACCTTCGGCACGCGACCTGATGGAACGTGCCCTTGATCCGCATATGCTGCTCGGCATGCCCCATTTGAATGGAAACGGGCTATCGGAGACCTGGCTGATGAAGGAACTCGGCCATCGTCACTGGCTGATGCTTGCCTGTCATCTCGGGTTCGACAATGCGGATTTCAGAACGGCCGATGGAGAGGAGGCCTATGCCGCGATCTGTGCAACGTCACTGACGGATGCATGTTTCGACGTCGTACAGGCAAACGACATTTTGACCATCCATTCGAGACTGTCCGTAGTCTCGCGAACCCGGACGTCGACCCGACACGAATTGTCTGTCCACGGACGAAGCGTCGGCGCGGTCGAACTCATCTCAACCTTCGTTCACAGAACGATCAAAGACAACAATCACTCGATAGCCCGTGTGACGTTGCCTGAGCCGCAGGGACAGCGGTTCCAGCCCAGCCTTCTCGCCCAGAATGCTGCAGACATCCGGAATGGGCGGTTAGCAACGCATTTCGGGTTTCCGGTCCCCGCCAACAAAGCGCTCCGAACCTTTCGGTTTGATCCCAGCACCTCCCAGGAGTTCAACGGCGCAGGCCTGTTTTACTTTGCCGAGTATCAGGCTCTCGCCGATCGCGCCTTGGAAAACTGGTTTCCCTGCAAGGGGCCGGTCGTCCGTAAGGCCGTCTTCTTCCTGGGAAATATCGAACGAAATGAAAGCGTTTTCTTCGACCTTGTTGATTTTTCCGACGAGCAAAGAACTGTCCATGGGCAGTTGCGACGTGAGAACGGGAAAGTGATCGCCAAAATATTCGGTACGTGGACATGTCTTCGCTGAGGCTACCTGCAGATTTCAGCCACCTCGGTTCGGTTTGCAAGTCGGAACCGACTGAAAGCCGGCAGCCCAAGCTTGGCCATCACTCTCATGGATGCGAACCTCAAACTAGACATGATCTCACCGGTCGTTTGATCCGCCGGCCAAAATACATTCGGAATGGATTTACCAGCAGGTAAAACCAGCATCGGCAACGACTGTCGTACCAGTCATGAGGCTTGACGCATCCGATGCAAGAAAATGGACGACGGAAGCGATCTCGTCAGGTTTGCCGAGACGGTGCATCGGCGTATCTCGCAGCCAGACATCGATCATTCCCTCATTGTCGTGACGATAGGTGGTCATCGCAGTCTCGATGTAGGTGGGCGCAACGGCGTTGACACGGACGCCACGGTCGGCCCATTCGGCCGCAAGCGACGATGTCATCTGGTGCACGGCAGCCTTGGCGGCGTTATAGTAGGTTTGCTTCTGTGGGCAGTTCGATATCAGACCCGACATCGACCCAATGTTGACGATCGAGCCCGAATTGGCATTGAGCATATGCCGGGCGAAGGCGCGGTTGCACCAAAAGACGCCATTGTAGTTGACGTCATTGACGTGGAGCCAATGCTCGTCGGTCACGTCTTCTGCGGCGACGCCGGAACGAGCGATCCCTGCATTCGCAACCAGGATGTCCACCTTGCCATAGGTCGAGACCACCCAGTCGGCCAGCCCATCGACGTCCGCCGATTTCGTAACATCGACCTGGTAGGTGGCGACATCGTATCCCTTTGCCTTCATTGCCGCCGCGCCCTCATCGGCGATTGCCTTATCAATATCGGCAATGACAACTTTTGCTCCGTGTTCGGCAAGCGCCTCGACACAGCTTAGCCCTATGCCGCGTCCGCCACCCGTAACGACGGCGACCTTGCCATCCAGGCGAAACTTTTCTGCGTACATTGTGTCCTCCACATAGACTTCAGAAGATCAATGATCATCTTGACGAACTTGCTCTGCGAGATTCAAAAACGGATGGCGGCCTGGCTGGTTGAAGTGCTTGCGGCGAACATCGAGCAACCTCTCGATCTGATCTGCATTGAACTCCTTGGCGCCGCCGTAGGAGGCCGCGAGGTAGACGACCTTGGCGTAATAATCGAGTGCTTCCATCTTGAAATAGGCGCTGTTCAAATCATGCCCATAAGTCAGGGCACCGTGGTTTTCGAGCAAAAGCGCATCGTGTCTTTGCAGGTAGGGTATGATGGCGTCCGAAAGTTCCGGCGTGGACGGAAGGCCGTACGGGGTTAACGGGACTTCGCCCAAAAACATTGTCGACTCAGGCATGATCTGTTGGGTCAGCGGCTTGCCACAAATGGCATGCACGGTGGCGTAAAGCGGATGCGCATGCACGACGGAACGCACATCGTCGCGATGATCGTAGACACACAAATGCATGCCCATTTCGGTGGACGGACGATATCGCCCATCACCGATGGGCTTTCCGCTGCGCTCGATATGGCAGATCATTTCCGGCTTCATGAAGCCCTTGGAGACACCGGTCGGCGTGCAAAGAAGCGTACCGTCATCCAGTAGAACGGAAATATTGCCGTCGTTGGCCGCGCCCATCTCACGCGCGTAGGCGCGTCGGCCCACCTCGCAGATAAATTCACGCAGTTCGAGATTATTTTCCATGATCCTCACCTTCAATACCGGAGAGGACCATAACCGCGACAGCGACATAGTCAACAAAAACAGAAATTTTAATGTCTGAAAATGTTGTTTTTAATAGAGAATTGGGATGTCCAGCTTCTGAAAATGTTTGATCCATTCCTGGGAAGGCTGACGATCGGTGATAACAGCGTTGATTTGATCTACAGGGCAGACGCTGGTGAGCGCCGAACCATCAAACTTGTCCCCGTCGACGAGGAGACACACCTTTCGGGCGGCGGCAATGAACGCACGCTTGACCTCAGCATCCGGAAGGCTTGCATCCATAACGCCTCCCGATATCGAGATGGCCTTGCAGCTGATGAGCGCGATATCGGCATTGAATTTGGCGATTGCCTGCGTCGCCAATGTTCCTACGAAGGTCATCGACTGCTTACGCAGCTCGCCGCCGACAGACACGATGGTGTGCTGCGTTGCTCCGGGGTTGGCGGTAATGCGTACGGAATTGGTAATCAATGTTAGGTCGTGATGATCTTTAAGCGCGCTGAGCACCTCAAAAGCTGTCGATGAAGAGTCAATCATAACGGCATACGCATCGTGCACCAATGCAGCCGCGAGAGCGGCAATCTTTCGCTTCGCCTCGATATTGGTGACCTGACGCATCCGGTAGGGAAGATCTTCCGCTTCGGCTTCCCTTGCTACCGCCCCGCCGTGTGTACGGCTCAGAAGCCCGCTTCCATCCAAGGTCTGCAGGTCGCGGCGGATCGTCTCTTCGGTGACGCCAAAAGACTTGCTGAGATCAGTGACCTGCACCGTCTTGTGACGATAGACCAGGTCAAGAATTTTCTGTCTTCGTTCGACTGCGAGCATTTTTTAGGGGAAACCCATTGTTATTTCTGAGGGTAGTAATTCAGGATATCGGCCGACTTTTCAATCACGATGCGAGCCGCTGCAAGGTTTTCGATCAAACCAAGGCCAATCAGCTGCATCGCGATATTTCCCCAAGCGCTTGCTTCGATTGGTCCGACGGTGACAATACGGCTGGTGCGGTTTGCTATCATTTGGCACAAAAGAGCGTCCTGGCCCCCGCCACCACAGATCCGAAGGCGGGCCACAGGCTCATGCGTCTGCCGTTCGAGCGCCAAAAGACTTTCTGCAACGTCTCCAGTCAACCCGCGGTAAACGGCAAGTGCGAGAGTGCCGAGGTCGTCATTGGTGCATCCAGCGAGTTCGGGGCGGGCGCGCGTCAAAGCGGCCACAATGTCGGGCGGATCGAAGAAAGCTGGATCCGACGGATTGATCGAGGCTGACATCCCCCGTGCGGAGGCAATCGTCGCAAGGTCTGACATTTGAGCGAAGCTGATCTCCTGCCCTACGCGCGCCGACCAGTGCGAACGAAGCTTTTGCAGCAGATGTAACCCATTCAAACTTCGTAAGAAAAGCTGACGACCTTCAATGCCACCTTCGTTCCCGAAACCGGTTAACCGGGCGTCCTCCGAAGTAATCGCGTGACGCACCTCGCGGCCGATGATTGACCATGAACCACAGATCAGGAAGGCTTCCTGCGTGCGTAGTGGAAGTCCGCATACTGCGCTTGCAGTGTCGTGGGCCGCGACCGAGATCACGGGAATTCGGTTGTGTAGTTGAAGTTCCAATTGGAGCTCTTCCCGAAGCCGGCCAAGGACCGTGCCCGGCTGCGTTAACGGTGGAAGCAGGCCGAGGGGGATGCCGGCGCTGCTGCAAATGGAACGATCCCATTTTCCGTCCAACGAGAGAAGGCCGGAGGTGCGCGCAAGCGTAAGGTCGCCGCCGACTGCCCCTGTCAGGTGATAATTGACGGCATCGGCGATCATCAGCACGCGCTGGCTGGTGGCAATCACCGATGGATCTTCCTTGCCTGCGCTGAAAAGCTGATAGACCGTGTTGATTGGGAGAACCTGCGAACCGGTCCGTTCGAACATTTCGCTGGGTGTCGTGGGAAAGGCGTCATAGCCTCGTTGGGAACGGGGATGCCGGTAGTGGTGAGGCGCGGCCTGCAGCTGTCCGGTGGCGTCAACGAAAGCATAATCTACCCCCCAACTATCCACGCCGATGGAATCGATCTTCGCGCAACGCTCGAGTGCCAGCTGCAAGCCTTTCTTGATTTCCTCAAGCAAACGATTGAGGTCCCAGTGGGGTCCATCATCGAGGCGCATCTCCATCCCGGAGAACCGGCGAACCTCCGAAAGATCGATCTTTTGTCCGTCGAAGCGGCCCAGCATCGCCCGCCCGCTCCCAGCGCCCAAATCGACTACGAGGCAATTGATCATTTTGCTTCTCTCAAAAAATGGCTCGGACGCCCGCCAAAGCGACAATATCAGACCGCAAACACAAACCAATCTTTATAAATGTGGTTTTATGTGATTTTATTTTGACTTGTATAGCGCCAGGCTTGCGGTTTTGCACCGACAGAAAGGTCTTCGAACAGCGGCGCGCTTGATGCGACGTCCCGCGAGTGATCTAGTGGAATGACAAATGGAGGTGAACTTCAGCAGCCCGCCTGATGAATGTTCGACCGCTCCTGTGCTAGCGTGCTATGCGCGTCTGAAAAGACGCGCGGCGCCGTAGAGAAAGAAATGCGAGCACGTGACGACCAGCATCAGACATATTGCTAAGCTTGCAGGAACGTCAGTCTCTTCGGTCTCGCGTGTTCTCAACAACAGCGGTTATGCCTCGCCTGAGCTCAGGGACCGGGTCGAGGCGGCAATCCGATCACTGAACTACACACCCAGCAAGGGTGCACGTATGCTGCGGGGTGCACCAAGCCGGATGATCGGACTGATGCTGCCGTCGATTGAAGTGCCTTTCTTCGGCATCCTGGCCCATGCCATCGAACAGGAATTGTTCCAGCACGGCTATCAGACGCTGATCTGCAGCACGGCGGAAAACTTGGACCACGAGGTGCGCTATATCTCCATGCTGCTCGCCCAGCGCGTCGATGGCGTCATCGTGGCGAGCGCCTTCGGCAGTATCGAGCATTTCGGGGTGCTCAGGGACGCCCGTATTCCGATCATCGCCATTGACCGCGAGCTGAACGGCATCGCCGACGACGCTGTCATGGCCGATCACGCGGAAGGTGGACGGCTGATGGCGCGCCATCTGATCGACCTCGGCCACCGGGCGATCGCCATCGTCGGCGCGCCGGCACACAGCCAACCTATCCAGCTTCGCCTTCAGGGCATCACGGCGGAAATGGCCAAGGATGGCATCGCACCTGCCATCGTGGCGATGGCGGAAGAGCACAGCTTTGCGGAAACCTACCGGCTGGCGCGAGAATTGCTGGCGTCTCGACCTGAGGTCACCGCGATCATCGGCACAACCGACGTTTCGGCGATTGCCGCAATCCACGCCATTCAGGATCGCGGATTTTCCGTTCCGAACGACTATTCGGTCGTCGGCTTCGACGACCTGCCGGAGGCAGCCTATGTCTTTCCGCGGCTGACAACGGTCGCGCAGCCGATCCGCGATGTCGGGCGGCAGGCAGCACGGCTGCTGGAAGCGCTGATCGAGGAGCACCAAACAGGGGACGAATCTCAAGGCGCGGTCGTAAAAGTGCCGGTCACGCTGATCGAGCGTGATTCCACCGGCCCCGTCCGCAACTGAGCGGCAGTGTCGATCGGAGATGAGCGACGTGAGCTAGGGTCGGACGATGACCTTGATCTCGCCCGGTAATGGCGCGTTGCCCACCACGTCGGCGACCTCCTCGAGACCGATGGTTTTGGTGACCAGCGCGTCCAGCTCCAATGCCCCGTTTGCTACCATTGCAGCAGCGCGCGAATGGGTGAAAGGATTGAGGTAGGCCGRCCTGATATCGACTTCGTTCACCAGCAGATCGAAGGGCAGAACCGGCACCTCGACACCTGCCGGCGTGACCCCGAAAAGCACGAATGTGCCACCGCGCCGCGCCATCCTCAGACCGCTTTGAAGCGTGTCGGGCACGCCGGCGCACTCGATGACCACGTCTGTGCCGCCTTTGGTAACCTCTCGCACGGAAGCGATCGTGTCCGAGGAGGCCGGGTCGAAGGCGTGCGTCGCCCCCAGGCGCAGAGCGGTTTGGCGTCGCGATTGCTGGCGCGTGATCAAAATGATCTCGCTCGCCCCCGCCAGGCGGGCCAATTGCACCATCAGCAGACCGATCACGCCCCCGCCGAGGATCGCGACGCTGTCGCCCGGACGGATCCTTGCCTTATCGATGGCGTGGATGCAGCAGGCCAGCGGTTCACTGAAGGCGCCGTGAACGGGATCGAGGTCGGCCGGCAGCCTGAAGGCCTGCGCGTGCGGCACCGCCACATATTCCGCAAAGCCGCCATCCCGTGTCACGCCGATGGCAGTCAGGCTCTCGCACAGGTTCGGCCGCGCCTGCGTGCAAGCCGGACAGATGCCGCAGGCGATATTGGGGTCGACCGTCACGAGCTCCCCACCGCTAAACCGTGTCACACCATCGCCGATCTCTTCCACGATGCCGCAGAATTCGTGGCCCAGCGTGACGGGGATCGCTGTCGGATATTCGCCCTTGTACATGTGGCGATCGGAACCGCAGATGCCGGCTGCTGCCACCCTGACAAGCAGTTCGCCTGGCCCGGCAACCGGTTTCTCAACGTTGCGCATGGTCAAAGACCCGATCGACTCCAAGCGTACAGCCTTCATTCCACTCCTCCAGACCTCAAGTTCGATTGCCGATCGTGCTGATGAAGCCGCCTTGCAGGATGATGCACCCGCGACGCGGCTCAAACGCTCAGCTCATGACATTGCCGCCGTCGACATTGTAGCACTGCGCCACGATGTATGCTGCATCAGGCCCGGCCAGGAAGGCGGCCATGGCAGCTTGTTCTTGGGGAGCGCCAAATCGTCCGGCGGGAACGGCGGCGGCCACGCGGCGCTTGACGTCACCGGGTTTCAAAGCTTCCCGGCTGCCGAGTTTTGCATCGACGACGTCCCACATCGGCGTATCGACGACGCCGGGAGCGATGGCGTTGACATTGATCCCGTAACGGATCAGCTCCAGAGCGCAGCTTTGCGTGATGCTGATGACCGCCGCCTTGGATGCGCAGTAAGCCACAGCAGGTCCTTCGCCCCGACGCCCCGCCTGGGACGAGAAGTTGATGATGCGTCCACCTTCCCCCCTCTCCACCATGTGCCGGGCAACGGCCTGTGTCATGAAAATCACGCCTTCGATATTGACCTGAAATACCCTAGCGGTGCGCTCCCGGGATATTTCCAGAATGGACTCGACCTCGTAAATGCCTGCGGCATTGACCAGGATATCGATCTTGCCGGCAGTGGCGATGGCGAAGCGTGCAGATTCTTCGATGCTGTCCTGGCTGGTCACGTCAAGCGCCACACCCCAGGCATGCGGACCGATCGCTTCCGCCACCCGTGCGCATCGTTCACCGTCGAGATCCGCCACGACAACCCTGGCGCCTTCGGCGGCGAAGCGTTCGCATACTGCTTTGCCGATACCGCTCGCTCCCCCTGTGACCAATGCCACCTTGCCCGAGAGCCGCGCCGTTTCCGTATAGGTCATCGCACTGCCTCCCCGCTCGGACCTGCGCCGGCAAGGGTGCCGTGCGCGGCTGCCATCGTGAATAGCTTCATGTCTGCTCCTCCATTCTGACTGGATGGTGATCGGCGCCGCCCTCTCCTGAGACGACGCCAATGGGCTATGCGGATTGCGGGCTCGCCTCCTGCGCCTCCCGAAGGAGCACAGACATGTCGGGGATGCCGTCGGTGGCCGTCGCACCCGCGAGGCAATGCGCAGCCGCCGCATGGGCGACGGCGCAGATATGCTCGACCGGCCAGTTCTCATGCAGGCCGTAGAGCACGGCGGCACAGAAGGCGTCTCCTGCGCCGACCGTACTGACGATGTCATCGGGATCGACGGGTCGTGAACGCGTCATGATCGGGGAGGCGCCTGATGCAAACCAGAAGCAGATTTCCGGTGCATGGATAATCGCGCCTTTGGTGACGCCTGCCGCAAGCAGGCGCTCGCCCGCTTCCAAAAGTCCCGCCTCGATCAAATCTCCCTTCGCATCGCGAACGATGACGCCGGTTGCCCGACCCGCCTCCATCTCGTTGATGATCAGGAAATCGCAGAAGGGCAGGGCGACGCCGACCTTGGCGGCAAATTCCGGGTCTTCGCTCGATACGAAATCCACGCAGGTCGTCAGCCCCGCGCGGCGTGCGGCTTCCAGCAGGCGCGACGCTCCCGAACGACCGTCAGGGCCGATGCGGTCGAGACCCGGCAACAGCATGAGATAACCGAGATAGAACAGCCGATAGCCGGCCTTGGCGAAGGCGGCTGGTGAGACGAGCTCATCCGTCACGGCATCGTTGGCGCCGCCATGATAGAAGAAGGTGCGGTTCTGGCCGGGCACATTCATGACATGCGTATGCGCCGTCACCCGGTCGGCAAGCGCGGTCAACCCACCGACATCGACGCCGGCAAGTGTAAGGCGGGCCTTGACGATCTCCCCATCCTGATCAGCGCCGATGCATCCCGCCGCCGCCAGCTTTCCGGGAAATCCGAGCGAGGCCAGATCGGTAACGACATTGGCCGCCCCGCCGCCCACGCCCAGATCCTGGTGCAGGATATGCGCGAGATTGCCCTGTTCTGGCCAATAGGACAGGGTGTGGACGCGATCGACAATGAAGTTTCCCGCGCAGACGATGCCGCCGTGCTTCTGGCTATCGCGATCGCAAACCTCCTCCCCGCCCCGCATCAACTGCCTCCTTCGTTCCAGAGCGGTCTCAGCGGCGGCTCGTCTTCCTCGATCGCGGCAAAGCGCCCGATCGGTTCCAGAAAGACATTGTCGTTGTTGTCGTCGTTGACCTGGCTGACCTCGCCGACAAGGACAGGTCCGCCCCCTTTCCTGCCGTAAAAGCGGTGGTAAAGCCCGGTGCGGATCGCCACGCTTTGGCCAGGCTCAAGAATCAGCGGCTGCCATGCCGCGAGCCGGTGCGGCAGCCCGTCGACCGGAACCGTCACATCCTCCGTCAGCACATTGCCATCGGCGTCGGTTGCGGCGAATTCGATGACGAGATCGCCGCCGGCGCGATTGATGATGTCTTCCATCTTCGCCGCATGGCGGTGCGTCGGCGTAACCTGCCCTTCCCCAACGAAGAGCAGCTTTTCGGCATAGGTCCGCTCCCCCTCGACATCAACGATGCCATTGCGCAGGCAAAACAGCACGAGGCCGCATTCGGCAAACCGGTTCGAGCCGAAATCGGTGACATCCCAACCCAGCTGATGGGCGCGCAAATAGGCCGATGCCTCCGGATGAGAGGCAAAATCCGCCGCCGTCCAATATCCCCATGCCGGCAGGGACCAATGCCAGCGCTCGAGGGTCTCGGTTGCCCGCAGCAACGCGGCGTTGATCGCGGAGCGCTGCATCAAACGGACACCCCGTCATACGCGACCGGTACCACGACGTCCTCGCGACCGGATTTGAGGGCTGCCGTCAGGACCGCATGATGCGCCTGCGCCTCCGCCGGCGTCGCACAGCCGAAACCGTTCGCATCCCCGCCGGCAAGCTCATCGACGAAGGCCGCCCACATCTGCTGTATGGCGTCGGCAAAACCGAATTCAAAGATCTTGCCTGTGATGGCCGGAAACAGCGAGCCATAGCCGAGATCCTCGGTGCTCCAGGCCTGCGCTCCGCCATTATAATCCATCCACTGCCACTGGCGCGGCGACTTCGTGCTGAAGAATGCGCTTTTCTTCATGCCAAGAACCCTGATGTACCAGGTGTTGGATTCGCCGGGCGCGATGCGCCAGGTTTTCAGCACCATCGGGAAATCCTGATCCCCGGTGCGTACGCGGCTGCTGATCGTGGCATTGTCCCAGGTGGTGCAGGGCAGCATGCCGCCCTTGCCGTCGGGACGTTCGGTAACCTTCTTGACCAGTTGCGCATGCAGGGTCGTCGGGCGCCAGCCGAGACGCAGCGGCACGTGCAGCACATGCATGCCGAGATCACCCATGCAGCCATAGTCGCCATTGATCTCGGCCATACGCTTCCAGTTGATCGGCTTCTGCCGGTCGATATCCGAAGAGTGCAGGAAACCCGCCTCGACTTCGATTATATCCCCCATCTCGCCGCTTTTTGCGAGCGCGATGACCTTCTGTGCGCCGGGGAAGAAAGGCATTTCCGACGAGCAGCGAACCAGGAGTTCGGGATGCTCGGCCAGAACCGCCATGATTTCCCGGTTCTGAGCGGCGTCCATGCCGAAGGGCTTTTCGCCGAGAAGATGCTTTCCGGCCTTCAGGACGTCGATGTAGAATTGCTGGTGCAGCACATGCGGGACGGCGCAATAGACCGCATCGACCTCGGGATTGGCCAGAAGCTCCTTATAGTCGGCAGTGAACTGCCGAACCGTCGGCACATTGTCCCTGAACCAGTCGAGCAGCGTCGCATTGGTATCACAGACGGCGACGATTTCCGGTCGCGCCTTCACATCGGCCAGATGCAGCCAGCGCGCCGCAGCACTCGCGAATTCGCGCCCCATCAGACCGCAGCCGATGACGCCGAAGCGGAATATTTTCGTCATGACATCTCCTCCCCAGACGCGTCAGCCAATATGCAGCGAGGCTTGCTCGACGGAAGCCTTGTCATGGACGATCGCCATCAAGGCTCGCGTCATGCCGCCGGGATTGTTGTGTTGAATGACGTTGCGGCCATAGACGATGCCACGAGCGCCCTGCTCCATCAACTGCTTGGTGCGGATCAGGATTTCCTGATCCGAAACGCGGCCGCCGCCGCGCACGAGCACCGGCAGGCCCTGAGCGATCTCGACCACGCGGTGATATTCCTCGACATTGTCGCAGGGGTCGGCCTTGATGATATCAGCGCCGAGTTCGGCCGCCTGGCGCACAAGCGGCAGGATCTTGTCGATCGCGCCATCGACCATGTAGGCGCCCTTGGAATTGTCCTGCATGACGAGCGGCTCGACCATCAGCGGCATGCCGTAGATCTCGCATTCACGCTTCAGGCTGTTCACATTGCGCACACAGGCGCGGTAGACCTCCGGCTGGTCCGGCAGCATCAAAAGATTAACGAYGACACAGGCGGCATCCAACGCAACGCCCTGCTCCACCGCCCTGTCGATCATCTCGGAAAACAGCTTAGACGGCAGGGGATTGCCATAGATGTTGGCGATGTCGGTGCGCAGCACCAATGCCGGACGATGCTTGCCGGGAATAGCCTGCAGAAGGGGTGCCGTCCCCGGCGGCAGCTGAATGGCATCCGGCGCCGCTTCCGCGATCACCTCGATGGCAGTCTTCATGTTCTCGATGCCGGCAAGGAAAGTCCGTTCATTGAACATGCCGTGATCGATAGCAACGTCAAAACAATTTCCAGACACGCCGAAAAGTCGGTTCAACCGCGCGGACTTCATCAGGCTCTCTCCCAAATATGGCAACGTTTCCACATTCGAATAAACGCAGGAGAATTGCGAGTCAAGAAAATGTGGTAACGTTTCCACATTCGCTGAATTGTCCATTTGGCGCGTTGAATTCGCCTCATCAGCCATGCAGGCCGTCGCGGCCCTGAGTCAGGCGGGGCCGCGCTGATACAATTGCAGGAGATCAGAATCGTTTACGGTCGGAGATTTGCATAAGAGTATCGGTTTTTGGCTCCTCAAGCGCTAGTTTGCTCCCACTGGCCATTTAAATTGCATCCCACGCTCACCTTTGGAGGAATGGCTGACGTTTCGGGGTGAGTTGTCTTGGGAGGATCCATGAGACATTATTTGGCAGGCGCGCTCGGCGCCTTTATTTCCGTAGCACTCAGCTCCACCGTTCTGGCCGAAACGCTGACGATCGCGACCGTGAACAACGGCGACATGATCCGGATGCAGAAGCTGACGGATGATTTCAAGGCGAAGAATCCCGGCATCGACCTTGAATGGGTAACCCTCGAGGAAAACGTGCTGCGCCAGAAGGTCACGACCGACATCGCGACCAAGGGCGGCCAGTACGACGTTCTGACGATCGGCACCTATGAAGTTCCGATCTGGGCGAAACAGGACTGGTTGCTGCCGCTCGACAATCTCGGCGCCAATTACGACGTCGACGACCTGCTGCCGGCAATCCGCAGCGGCCTGACTGTAGACGGCAAGCTCTATGCTGCGCCGTTCTATGGTGAAAGCTCGATGGTCATGTACCGCAAGGACCTGTTCGACGCTGCCGGCCTGAAGATGCCCGACGCGCCGACCTGGGACTTCGTCGCCGACGCTGCCCGCAAGATCACCAACAAGGACAAGGAAATCTACGGCATCTGCCTGCGCGGCAAGGCCGGCTGGGGCGAGAACATGGCCTTCCTGACGGCCATGTCCAACTCCTTCGGCGCCCGCTGGTTTGACGAGAAGTGGAAGCCGCAGTTCGATCAGCCGGAATGGAAGGACACGCTCGACTTCTACGTCAAGCTGATGAAGGATGCCGGCCCTCCGGGCGCCTCCTCCAACGGCTTCAACGAGAACCTGGCGCTGTTCCAGACCGGCAAGTGCGGCATGTGGATCGACGCAACGGTTGCCGCTTCCTTCGTCGCCGATCCGAAGCAGTCGCAGGTCGCCGACAAGGTCGGCTTCGCGCTCGCCCCGGACAAGGGCCTCGGCAAGCGCGGCAACTGGCTCTGGGCCTGGAGCCTGGCCATCCCGGCAGGKACCCAGAAGGCMGAAGCTGCTGAGAAGTTCGTCGCCTGGGCAACSAGCAAGGAATACAGCAACCTCGTCGCCGAGAAGGAAGGTTGGCTGAACGCACCTCCGGGCACCCGCAAATCGCTCTATGCGAATGCGGACTACCAGAAGGCGGCTTCGTTCGCCAAGATGACGCTCGACTCGATCAACTCGGCCGATCCGAGCAAGCCGACCGTCAAGCCGGTCCCCTATGTCGGCGTCCAGTTCGTGGCGATCCCGGAATTCCAGGGCATCGGCACGGCAGTGGGCCAGCAGTTCTCCGCAGCTCTTGCCGGCCAGCTTTCGGTCGACCAGGCCCTGCAGAGCGCMCAGCAGCTGGCAACCCGCGAAATGACCAARGCCGGCTACATTAAATAAAACCTCCTGAGCAAGAGGCGGATCCTTGACAATCCGCCCCTCTGGGTCGCCGATTGCCCGAACTGCATCGGCGGCCTCTTTTTTCAAACAAAGCTGCCTTGCGGCCGCTCCCCGCTTCAGTCCAGATCGGTGATTGCCATGGCAACGTTACATACCCGCTCCGCCGCGCGCCTGATGATTGCGCCCTCCGTGCTGCTGCTGTTTGCGTGGATGATCGTCCCGCTTGTGATGACGATCTATTTCTCGCTGCTGAACTACAATCTGCTCAGCCCCGGCATGGAGAGCTTCGTCGGCTTTCTGAACTACGAATACTTCCTGTCCGACCCGGCCTTTTTTGCGGCGCTGATCAATACGCTGCTGCTCGTCGCCGGTGTGTTGCTGATCACCGTCATCGGCGGCATCGCCTTTGCGCTGCTGCTCGACCAGCCGATGTATGGCCAGGGTATCGTGCGCATTCTGGTGATCGCGCCGTTCTTCGTCATGCCGACGGTGGCAGCACTGGTCTGGAAGAACATGTTCATGAACCCGGTCAACGGCCTGTTTGCCCATCTTGCCAAGGCGCTCGGCCTGCAGCCGATCGACTGGCTGGCGAACGCGCCGCTGTTTTCCGTCATTTTGATCGTCGCCTGGCAGTGGCTGCCCTTTGCTACCCTCATCATGCTGACCGCGCTGCAGTCGCTCGACGAGGAGCAGAAGGAAGCCTCCGAAATGGACGGCGCCGGGCCGATCTCGAAGTTCATCTACATCATCCTGCCGCATATGGCGCGTGCCATCACCGTGGTGATCCTGATCCAGACGATCTTCCTGCTTTCGGTCTTTGCCGAAATCCTCGTCACCACCAATGGCGGGCCGGGCACCGACAGCACCAACCTTACCTATCTCGTCTATGCCCAGGCGCTGCTGCAGTTCGATATCGGCGGGGCATCGGCCGGCGGTATCGTGGCTGTTATCCTCGCCAATATCGTCGCGATCTTCCTCGTGCGCCTCGTCGGCAAGAATCTGGAGGCTTGAGATGGCCAGAAAAGTCACAACGCAGCGCAAGCTGATCGTCACCGCGATCGCCTGGACGCTCGGCATCCTGATCTTCTTCCCGATTCTCTGGACGTTTCTGACCAGCTTCAAGTCGGAAGCCGACGCCATCGCCTCGCCGCCGCAATTCCTGTTCTTCCACTGGACGACGGAAAACTACGCCGAGGTTCAGAGCCGGTCGAACTATCTCAGCCACTTCATGAACTCGGTGATCATCTCCTTCGGCTCGACGCTGATCGGCCTGATCATCGCTATTCCCGCCGCCTGGGCGATGGCGTTTTCGCCGACCAAGCGGACCAAGGACGTGCTGATGTGGATGCTGTCGACCAAGATGATGCCACCTGTGGGCGCGCTGATCCCGATCTACCTGCTGTTTCGCAATTCGGGCCTGCTCGACACGCGCACCGGCCTCGTCATCGTGCTGACGCTCATCAACCTGCCGATCATCGTCTGGATGCTCTATACCTACTTCAAGGAAATCCCCGGCGAGATCCTCGAGGCGGCCCGCATGGATGGGGCGTCGCTGATGAAGGAGATCGTCTACGTGCTGACGCCGATGGCGGTGCCCGGCATTGCCTCGACGCTGCTTTTGAACATCATCCTTGCCTGGAACGAGGCGTTCTGGACGCTCAACCTCACCGCCTCGAAGGCGGCGCCGCTGACGGCCTTCATCGCTTCCTATTCCAGCCCCGAGGGCCTGTTTTACGCCAAGCTGTCGGCGGCATCGACGATGGCGATCGCGCCGATCCTGATCCTTGGCTGGTTCAGCCAGAAACAACTCGTCCGCGGCCTGACCTTCGGCGCTGTGAAATAACATAAAAGGGAGAGAAACATGGGCAGCATTACCCTTCAGAAGGTTTCCAAGGTCTTCGGCGAAGCCAAGGTCATCCCTTCGATCGATCTCGACATCAAGGACGGCGAGTTCGTCGTCTTCGTCGGCCCGTCGGGCTGCGGCAAGTCCACGCTGCTCCGGTTGATCGCCGGGCTCGAGGACGTCTCCGGCGGCAAGATCGTTATCGACGGCAGGGACGCCACCGAAAAGGCGCCGTCTGAGCGCGGCCTGGCCATGGTGTTCCAGTCCTATGCGCTTTATCCGCATATGAGCGTGCGCAACAACATCGCCTTCCCGCTGAAGATGGCCGGCGTCGACAAGGCGGAGATCGACCGCAAGGTGAGCGATGCCGCCCGGGTGCTGAACCTCACCGATTATCTCGAACGCAAGCCGCGTCAGCTGTCCGGCGGCCAGCGCCAGCGCGTGGCGATCGGTCGCGCCATCGTGCGCCAGCCTTCGGCCTTCCTGTTCGACGAACCGCTGTCGAACCTCGATGCGGCGCTACGCGTCAACATGCGCCTCGAAATCAGCGAGTTGCATCAGCAGCTGAAGACGACGATGGTCTATGTCACCCACGACCAGGTCGAGGCGATGACCATGGCCGACAAGATCGTCGTCTTGAACAGGGGCAATATCGAGCAGGTCGGCTCGCCGCTCGAACTCTAYAGCCGCCCCCGCAACCTCTTCGTCGCCGGCTTCATCGGATCGCCSAAGATGAACTTCATCACAGGCCAACACGCCGCCGCGCTSAATGCACATACCATCGGCGTCCGGCCCGAACATCTGACCATTTCCACGGCCGAAGGCCTGTGGAAGGGTGAGGCGAGCGTCACCGAACATCTCGGCTCTGATACCTTCATCCATGTTCGCACCGAGGTGGCGGGCCTGCTGACGGTGCGGGTCTTGGGTGAGACGGGCATCCGCGCCGGGGAGACGGTTTATCTAACGCCCGATCCGGCGCGGATCCATAGATTCAACGAAAAGGGAGTGGCAAAGTAATGAAACGGCTTGAAGGAAAATCAGCTTTGATTACCGGTTCGGCGCGTGGCATCGGCCGAACGTTCGCAGAGGCTTACATCCGCGAGGGCGCCACCGTCGCAATCGCCGACATCAATTTCGAGCGCGCCGAGCATACGGCCAGCGAACTTGGCGCATCCGCCTATGCACTGAAGATTGACGTTACCGATCAGGCCTCCATCGACCATGCGATTGCCGCTGTCGATGCCAAGACCGGCGGCATCGACATACTCGTCAACAATGCCGCGCTTTTCGATCTTGCGCCGATCGTCGGGATTACCCGCGAGAGCTTCGACACACTTTTTGCCATCAACGTCTCCGGCACGCTCTTCACCCTGCAGGCAGCGGCGAAATCGATGATCGCGCGCGGAAAGGGCGGCAAGATCATCAACATGGCGAGCCAGGCGGGACGACGCGGAGAGGCTCTGGTCGCCGTCTATTGCGCAACGAAGGCTGCCGTCATTTCACTCACTCAGTCAGCCGGGCTCGACTTGATCAAGCACGGAATCAACGTCAACGCCATTGCACCCGGCGTCGTCGACGGCGAACATTGGGACGGCGTGGATGCGAAATTCGCACAATACGAAAACCGCCCGCTTGGCGAGAAAAAGCGGCTGGTCGGTGAAGCTGTTCCCTTCGGCCGCATGGGGACGGCGGAAGACCTGACCGGAATGGCAATCTTCCTCGCCTCGAAAGAAGCCGATTACATCGTCGCACAGACCTACAACGTCGATGGTGGTAACTGGATGAGCTAACCGCTATCCTCAACCCGGTTTATCCGTTGATGGAACAAGTGGAATGAGCGCCTCGACCAGCTTGACCAAGCCGTCGGTTGCCCGCAACGGAACATCGCGGCTGGCGCCGAAATTTGAGCACGTTCTGACCGCTGAAGATGATACCTTCCTCTGGCGGATCGACGACTATCCCTGGGCAAATTCGCTCTGGAATTTTCATCCGGAATTTGAGATTCACCTTATCCGCAAATCGTCCGGCACGGCGTATGTTGGTGATTATATCGGCAATTTCGGTCCCGGCGACCTAACAGTCGTCGGCAGCAATCTGCCACATGATTGGGTCTCGCATATTGGCAAAGGCGACAGGATCCCGGAACGGGATCTTGTCGTTCAATTTCATCCGGACAAAATTCGAGAGGCAAGCAGGTATCTGCCGGAGATGAAGCGCCTGGACACGCTTCTGACGGTCGCACAGCGTGGATTGCGATTTTCGGGGACTACAGCTCGACGTGCGACTCTTCTGCTCGAACGCATTGGAGCAGTTGGTGGGTTGGAAAGGTTGATCCGTTTCCTTCGCGTTCTGGAACTGCTGGCAGATTCCCGCGAATACGAACTTTTGTCATCGCCCGACTTCTCGCCGAATGTCGACGCGGCGACGCTGAACACCATGCAGCGGGCAATTCTCCATATCCACGGCCACTTTACTGAGAAAATTCAGCTCCCCGACGTCGCATCCGTAGTCAACATGTCGACAAACACCTTCAGCCGATTTTTCATCAAGAACACCGGACGCAGCTTTACGGATTACGTGGTGAGTTTGCGCATAGGCAGGGCCTGCAAATTGCTGTCGGAGTCCGATGAGACCGTGACCGACATCTGCTATGAAGTCGGCTACACCAACTTGTCGAACTTCAATCGCGCGTTTCTTCGCCATGTCGGCAAGACTCCATCCGTCTACCGGAAGGCCGCACGGGGAAAACGCGTCTCGCCCGACAGCTGAAGACTATCCACTTTCAGATTGCTGCTTGCTGCGGCAAGTTGCCCATTGGCGGACTTGCGTCTCCGAGGCGGCCGATCACCGCCTCTTTCCGGTGCAGACGAGGCGCACGCCTCCCGCAAGGACTACCAGCAGGTGAAGCCTGCATCGACGTTGACGATTGCCCCGGTCATCAGGCTGGCAGCGCCCGACGCGAGGAAGAGGACTGCGCTTGCAACCTCTTCCGGCGTTCCCATCCTGCCCATCGGCGTGTCGGCGAGCCAGAGCGGAATACGCTCGCGATTGGCTTCGACGGCCACCACCATCGGCGTCTCGATATAGGTGGGCGCGACAGCATTGACCCTGACGCCGTGCTGCGCCCACTCGGCGGCCAACGAACGCGTGAGGTGATGGACTGCTGCCTTGGAGACGTTATAGGCCGTCTGAGGCTGAGGCCGGTTGCAGATGTGACCCGACATCGAGCCGAGATTCACGATGGCGCCGCGCTTCATCGAAATCATGGGACGACCGAAGGCGCGCGAGCACCAGAATACGCCGTTGAGATTGACGTCCATCATGCGCAGCCAATCCGCGTCGGTGAGCTCTTCCGCCGGGATGCCACTCTGGCCTATTCCGGCATTGTTCACGAGGATCGTTGCCGGCCGGCCGCCATCGGCAAGCTCGGTTGCGATCGCATCCATTCGGGCCGCGTCGGTGACGTCGCCGACCCGGACTTCGACCTCGTACCCCTTGTCGCGCAGCGCAAGCGCTTGCTCAGCGTCGGCCTCGTTGCGTTCGATAACGACGACGGCGGCGCCCGCCTCCGCCAGCGCCTCGCTGCAGCACAGCCCGATCGCGCGCCCTCCGCCCGTGACCACCGCCCGTTCGCCGTCGAGGCGAAATTTCTGCTGGTAACTCATGTTCGGCTCCTTCAGATGTCAAAGGCGCTTGGAAGCACCACGATATCACGGATGGTGACGTTGCGCGGACGGGTCAGCATGAAGATGATCGCGTCGGCGACTTCCTTGGGCTCGATCAGAGCGCCGGCCTCCTTGGCCTTGCGAAGGTTTTCCTCCGGCCAATCCGCAAGCAAAGCGCTGATCACCGGCCCCGGAGAAACCGACCCCACACGAATGCCGCTTTTCAGAAGCTGGCGTCGCATCGTCTGGACGAAGCACGTCATCGCCCACTTCGATGACGAATAGACCGGTTCCCATGGAATCGCTGAATGTCCGGCGACCGAGCTGGTGACGACAATGTCGCCCGTGCCACGTTCGATCATGTGCGGAATGACGTTTCGAACGTTCTTGATGACGACGTTGACGTTGAGATTGAGCATCCGATCGATGGTATCGAGGTCGGTTTCCACCAGGTCACCGCCGATATAGGTGCCTGCATTGGCATGCAGGATGTCGAGTTTGCCGGTCTTGGACAGAATGCCCTCGAGTAATCCCGCACACTCGCCCGGATCCAGCAAGTTGATCTTGAGCGGAATAGCGCGCTCGCCAAGCCGGTCGCAAACTCTCTCAAGGGCCTTCTCATCGCGGTCCACCAGCACGACCGTCGCGCCAGCGGCGAGCATTGCCTCCGTCGAAGCGAGTCCTATTCCGGATGCTGCGCCCGTGACCGCCGCGATCTTCCCATTCAATTCCGTCATCGATTTCTCCTCCTGCTTGATCCTGATTGTCAATTCTTTCCGACGCCGCAGGCGGCGTGATAGTCCGAGAGACTCTTCGTCACTTTCCAGATCAAAACCTGTTCCGGATCGAGCGGCGCATCTGCGAAACCCTGCGCGGCCGGCATATGCTGCCAAAGCAATGGCAGCGATACGGTTTGCCCTCGAAGGGCCTCGCATAGCCGCCGGACGGCCTCTTGTGCTTCAGCTGACGCCCAATAATAGCGGATGCGGTCAGACAGCGAATAGTGCCGCAGCCAGCGCATTTCGGCGTTCGTCCCGTGGTAGTGGCGGCTCCAATTGCCGGGCTGATCGAGCATCAGCGCTTCCATCGCCGCATAGAGCGGACGCTGGCCATAATCGGGCAAGAGGTCCGACGCGATCGCATCCAGCGCATAGAGCGCCTCGCGCAGGACGAAGGTCAGCTCGGGACCGACCTTGAGAATGGGAAACCCGTCCTCCACCAGCGCGGTCAACGGCCTTGTCCCCTGATAATCCGTCGAGTGAGCCTCGAAGACGAATTGCGGCTCGTCGGTCAGCACCGATTTCAGCGCGTCTATCTTGCTGCGATCATAAAGGATGACATTGTGATTGCCGAACTCGACGCCCGGCTGAACGACCAGCCCGATGGCCCGTCCAAACGCTTGCCCGATTCCTGCCTCCGCAAAGATCCGGCGGTGGACTTCGATCGTCTTCAGCGCCGCTGCGGCGGCCGTCGGTTCGATTGATGTGAGGGCATGATCGGCCCCGCCAGGCGGCGGCACTTCGGTGCCGATGACGTAAACCGGCATTGCGCCGCCGCTCTTCTTCGCCGACGCCTCGGCGACCGCCGCAAGCCGGGCGGCACGATGGGCCGTGGTTTCGTCGTCGAGCGCCACCGGCTCGTCCTTGCAGCCCATCGAAGCATCGAGGTGAATCTTGCGGAATCCGGCGTCGACATAGGCGGCAACCATCTTCTCGGCCTCGGCCATGGCCTCTTCCGCCGGGCGGTCGCGCCAAGGATTGGGGCCGAGGTGATCGCCGCCGAGAACGATAAGTTTTTCGGGGCACCCCTCCTCCGCCGCGATCTTCATCACGAGGGACGCGAAGTCGCTTGGCGTCATTCCGGTGTAGCCGCCGAGGTGATTGACCTGATTGCAGGTCGCTTCGATCAGGACGGTGCTCTCGTGTTGCCGCCCGTGTCGGAGTGCTGCTCGAAGCACGATCGGATGGGCGGAGCAGACGGAGGTCACACCTCTCGGGTGGCCTTCGCTCCTCAGCTTGGCCAGTTCGTTGAGATGCACCTGCATCACGGGCGCCTTTCCGTTGAAGCGATAAACGCATCGAGTTCTTGCTGAGTGCCGGCACCTTCCATCGGACCGAGGACCGTCACGTTGCGGGCGCCAGCGGCCGAGGCATAGGTAAGCGCTTCCTTCTGAGACATTCCGAGCCGCCGGCAGGTGAGATAGGCACCGCCGAAGCAATCGCCGGCGCCCGTGGGGTCGACCTCCTGAACGACAAATGCCGGCGCGTCGATGCGGTCTCCCTGCCTGCCGAAATAGGTCGCGCCTTCGGCTCCGCGCTTCAGCACGACCTCCTTGACGCCAATCTCGAACAAGCGGCGGATCGCTTCTGCCTCGCCTTCGACACCTGCGGCACGCTCAAGTTCCTCTCCGGACGGCAGAAGCAGATCGGCGGCGGCGACGAGCATGGAAAACCGGCGCTCGGTGTCCGCGTCCAGCTTCAATTCCTTGCGAATGTTCGGATCCACCGAGAGCGTTCCCCCGCGTGCCTTGACGATGTCGACCGCCTTGTCGATCACCGCGCGCGCACTGGGGACAGACAGCGCCGAACCCATCACGTGAAGATGGCCGCTCCGATTGATGAGATCGGCGACCGTTTGAGACCAGCCGAAGCGCGCAGCTGCTGATGTGGCGATGTTGTAGACGAAATCCCGGGAGCCATCCTTGCGGTAGCGAACAAACGCGCTTCCTGTGGGATAGTCCGGATCGATCGAGATCGTCGAAACATCGACGCCGTCACGTTTGAGGCGATCGGTATTGACACGACCGAAATCGTCATTGCCGACGGCGCCGACCATGGCGGCCTTGCCGCCCAGGCGGCCGCACTGCGAGATGAAGATCGCCGGCGCCCCGCTCGCGAACGGACCGACGAGCGGCTGGGCTTCGAGAAAACCGTCTCCCACCGTCGTGGCGACGATCTCGACGAGGATCTCCCCTACGCAAACCGTGGGACCAAGCTGGTCCGGAGCCAGTACTGAAGTCATTTGCAATCCTGCTTTCGATCGTTCTTGTCGTCAACTCGTCGCCGATTGGACCGGCGCGCCATCCTCGCTGCCGAACTCCTCGCTCTCCAATGACAGAAAGCGCTGGTGCAACATGCATGCCGCTCCGAAGGCGGAACCGAACTCCGCATCATCGTCCACGACGATCTCAGGCGTGGGGAAAGGTATATTCTGGCCCTCCGACATGTGGACCGCCACGCGGGCGGCGACCATCGGGTAGAGAGACGCCACGGAGCCACCCAGCACGATCCTGTCGGGGTCGAGCAGACGACAGGCCTGCAGCAATGCATATGCGAGATGGCGCGACCAGGTTTCGGCGATATTGACCGCAGCCGGGACACGGTCACGAACGCCGCCGAGGAATTCCTGCAGATCCGCGTGCTTACGGCCAACAGCCTCGCGATACTGCCGGATGAGCACCTCGCGACCGATCAGCTGTTCAAACTTCTGCCCGCCGCTTCCCGGCACCAGAGTGTGGCCGATCTCTCCCGCCAGACCGTGACCGCCCCGGAACAGCTTGCCATCGATCATGATGCCGCCGCCGACGCCCGTTTCCATCAGCAGGAAGAGGGTCACACCTGCGGCACCGTGACGATAGCTGTCACCGATCGCAAACGCATTGGCGTCGTTTTCGACCGCGATCGGGACGGCGGCCGGGAAGGCGGACCGCCCGATCTCCTTCAACGACACGTCTCGCCAGCCGATGATGGGGGCAAGCGTGACAATTCCGTCCGGCCGAATGTGGGCCGGCGCCGAAATGCCCAGACCCTTGCACCGTCCGATCATCCCTTTCGCCATCGCGCCGACAATCAGCTCGACGCCCTGCGACACGGCCTCCTCCACCGTCGAAGATGGTGTGTCGAACGCTATTTTCCGGCATGCCCGGACGTCGGCGGAGAGATCGACAACTGCAGCCGATATATGCTCGACGCCAATCTCGATTCCGACGAAGAATGCGGCATCGGGGACCAGTTCGAGCATGATGCCCGGACGACCTGCCCGGGAATGCTCCAGGCGCTGCTTGCCGCTCTCGTCCGACTCCTGAACGAACCCGCCTTCCGTCAGTTCGGCGACGATCTCTCCCGAGGATGAGCGATTCATCCCGAGCTTCCGGGCGAGGTCGGCCCGGCTGAGGCTTCGGTGGGCGTAGATCGTCTGCAAGGCGGCGACGATATTGTTCTGTCGGATCCTGCGTGGCGAACTTCCGATGGAGACGGTGTCGTTCATATTTCAATTCCCTTCAGTCGGCCCAACCCTTACACGACTGGAACAGGCTGTCAGAAGGATAATTAGGGCCGCGCGTTTGTGGCGCGGCGACGCTTGGCCTCGTCATATTTCAGCTCGATGTAGCGCTTCGCGTGCGCGGCAAGCGGATCATTATCCTCCCAGGTGTCGCGCCAGATCGCGCAGGCGAGTGACAGGCCTTCGTCGACAACCGTCGTCGAGAAGCTCTCGAACACGATGTCGCGCTTGTAGTCGATGTCGAGCAGGGCGTCGAAGATCAGATCGAAGTTGATGACGCCATCGCCGAGATAGCCGCGATTGCTCTCGCCGATGTGGAAGTAGCCGATCTTGTCGCCGGCCAGACGGATCGCGGCGGCCGGATTGGCTTCCTCGATGTTCATATGGAACGTGTCGAGGTGGAGACGGACATGCTCCGATCCGGTCTCGGCGATGAACTTCAACCCCTGCGCCGCCGTATTCAGCAGGTTCGTCTCGAACCGGTTGACAACCTCCAGCACGAGGTCGACGTTCGCCTGCCTGGCGACTTCGCCGGTCGCGGCGATCGCAGCGACGCTGTTGTCCCAGCCCTTCTTCGTCGGCTGGCGATTGTACTTGGTGTGCGCGGAATAAAGAATCCCGCCGAGCTTGTTGCCGCCGATATCACGGACCGCACGAACGGCGTCGGCCAGTGTCTGCTTGCCAGCGGATACCGCAGACATGTCCTCGCTCGATACGTCCTTGTCGAGCGGCAGGCCCATCGTCACGCCAATCTCGACGTCAAGCGACTGCGCAAGCTTTGCCAGTCGATCGAGGTTGAATTTCTCGGGGCGCAGATAGGCAAATTCGATGGTGCGATATCCGTGTTCGGCCGTCTTGTTGAGGGCCATCTCCAGCCCTTCCTGCGTTTGGCCGCCTGTCCATACAAATGAATGGATACCCAATCGACGCATAGCCTTTTCCTCCAAAAAATGCCCTTGGCTGCGCACAGTGCTATGCCATTTAGTTTGGTAAGACAACAAATAATTTTGTCTGGAATTTTTTTGCTGCTTTGCAAAATTACCTTGCAATGCAATATTTTACGTTTCTCACCATTGTATTCTACCGTCTGCCGGAAATTAGTTTCTGCGAAAATCAATGGGATAGATCCATGATTTGCATGTTTAGACAACAAATGTTGCGCTGGAAGTTTTTTTGGCCTACACAAAAGACCGGCGAAATGATCTCGCTGCACTTTGGGAGGATTGAAAATGAACTATGCTTTGAAGGCTAGCGCGCTTGCGCTGACGCTCAGCCTCGCTACTGCCGCTTCGCCGGCCTGGGCTGACTTCTGGTCCGACGCTGGAGCCAAATTCAAGGGCGTGACACTGCACGGCGTCACCGAAAGCACCCCGCCATCGAACTACATCAGGAACGTGCTCGCTCCGGAATTCGAAAAGAAGACCGGCATCAAGGTCGACATCGAGACGACATCCTGGGATCAGATGTACGACAAGGCCATCAAGGACATGGAAGCCAAGACCGGCATCTATGACATGGTCTACATCGAGCAGGACATCATCTATTCCTATCTGGCCAGGAATTTCCTCGTCGACATCACGAAGACGCTGAAAGACCAGCCGGATCTGAAGGCGCCGACCTACGACGATGCGAACTTCACCAGCTTTGCCAACTACTTCAAGGACACGAGCGGCGATCTGTTCGGCGTTCCGATGGAAGCCTTCCTGAAGACGTATCTCTATCGCAAGGACCTCTTCGACGATCCGAAGATCAAGGAAGCCTTCAAGAAGGAAACCGGCAAGGACTTGAAGCCGGCGACCACACACGCGGAATACACCGAGATCGCCGACTTCTTCACGAAGTACGGCAAGGACAATGGCATGGAGCTCTGGGGCACGACCGCCCAGGCACATACCGGCCATCCGGCGTCGTGGTATGAATTCTTCGAGTCCATCGTGCCGACCTTCGGCGTCTACAATTGGGGCATCGACGCCAAGAACAACTATGCGGCGACGGTCGAACATGGCGGCGCGATGAACAGCGACAAGGCGAAGGCGGCGTTGAAGTATTGGCTGCACCTGCGCGACATCGCTCCTCCGGAATCGACGCAGTCAACCTGGACGGAAACCGCAACGACGTTCGCCGCCGGCCGTGTCGCCCAGGGACTGATCTACGGTGAGAATGCCGCGTGGATCGCAAGCGATCCAGCGCAGTCGAAGGTGGTCGGCCAGGTCGGATTCGCTCTGCCGCCGCTCGAGCCGGGCGTGCTGGACGACGCGAAAGCCGGAAAGGGCTATATCGGCTACTATGATGGCGGCGCCTTCGGCGTGCCGGTTACGTCCAAGAACAAGGAAGCGTCGCTGCTCTTCCTCGAATTCATCGGTCAGAACGAAGTGCAGCCCGATTGGGCCATCGCCGCACCGCGCATCACCAACACGGCGACATTCGATGATCCAAAAGTGAAGGAAATGGACGTCAAGCTCGGCGGCTTCTACACGATGCTGAAGGACGAGGGCAAGCTCTTCGCCGGCGCTCCTCCCTACCCCTTCCACGCTCAGGTGCGTGAAGCGACCGCTCCCATCTTCTACGACATCCTGACCGGCAAGATCGGTCCCGATGAAGGCCTCGACCAGATGGCGGCCAAGGCCGAAGAGGAGCTCACCTCGCTCGGCTATCGCAAATAAAATATCCTCCCCAACTGACGGGTCGTTCCGACGACCCGTCATCTTTCGCTCCCTGATGGAGCGGACGTCCACATAGCGTTCAATGGGGGATAGGCGATGCATTCGCAGAAGCTCGGGTGGCTGTTGCTGTCACCGACCATAGTGATCCTCGGACTGTTCGGGATCTTTCCTTTCATCTACGTCCTCTGGGTCTCTTTCCATTCATGGAACCCGTTCGCGGCCAATCCGGGCATGATCTTCAACTGGGCTGAGAACTATCGGCGGCTCGTCTTCGACCCGCAGTTCCTGGCATCGCTCGGCATAACCCTGGCATTCGTCTTCTTCGCGGTCGTGTCGGAGCTGGTCCTCGGCTACATCCTCGCCCAGGCGCTGCTCAAGGACTTTCCCGGAAAAGCGGTGTTTCGCACGATCCATACTCTGCCCCTGATCATGGCCCCCATCATCGTCGGCTCAGTCTGGAAGCTGATGACCACCCCGTCCATCGGCATCATTCCCTATCTCCTCAGGAGCTGGTTCGGGTACGATCTGAATATCGGCCAGAGCGCCGTCGCGGCCTTCACCGTCACTGTCATCATGGACATCTGGCACTGGACGCCGCTCGTCACCCTCTCGCTGATCGCCGCACTCGTCTCGCTTCCATCAGACCCGTTCGAGCAGGCGCAGATCGACGGCGCCGGCAAGAGCCAGATCTTCTGGCACATCACGCTCCCCTTGATCCGCCCGGCCATGCTGGCCACTGTGTTCATCAGGCTCATGGACGCGCTGCGCACCGTCGACGAAGTCCTGATGCTGACCGGAGGCGGCCCGGGCTCATCGACGCGCTACATCGGCGTCCATATCTTCAGGGAAGTTTTTCCCAAGACGAATTACGGCTACGGTTCGGCGATCTCCGTCATCGTCCTCTACCTCACCATCGTCGTCTGCTGGCTGCTCTATGTCGGCTTGATTGCGCCCCGCGTGAAGAGAGGTTGAAGCGATGAAGACCAAAAACCCCTGGCTTCCGGTCCTCCTGTGGACCTTGATAAGCTTCGTGACCCTTTTCCCGATCTATTGGCTCTTCGTCATATCGGTGAAACAGCCCTTCGACCTGTTCTCGACGCCCGATGTCATTCTCCGGAGCTTCTTCTGGAAGAATTACCAGGACGTGCTGACCAATCCGACCTTGCGCGGATACATGCTCAACTCGCTGATCATTTCGTCAGGCAATGCGCTGCTCGTCACCACGCTCGGCTTCCTTGCCTGCTACGCCCTGACGCGCTTCGACCTCGCCGGCAAGGAAAGCATCTTCTTCTGGACGATCACCAACCGCATGGCGCCGCCGGCGGTCTTCCTCCTGCCGCTTTTCCTGCTGCTGACGCAGGTCTACAGGATCGGCGACTTCTCGCTCGCCGATTCCAAGCTGGGCATGATCCTGGTCTATTGCTCCTTCAACCTTCCCTTCGCCATCTGGACGCTGCGCCCGACCGTGGAAGGCATTCCGAAGGAATTGGACGAGGCGGCCTATATGGACGGCGCGAGCCCATGGACCGTCCTCTATGATATCATCTTTCCTTTGGCACGGCCCGGACTTGCGGTGACGCTGATCCTGACCTGGGTTTTCGCGTGGAACGAATACCTGCTCGCGGCGACGCTCACCAACTTCCATGCGCGGACTCTGACCACCGGCTTGTCGGAATATGTGACGACGACCGGAACGGCCTGGGGCATCATGGCCGCGATCTCAATGCTGACATTGGTTCCGGCGCTCATCGTCTTTTCGGTGGTCCAGCGTCACATCGTCGCCGGCCTGACCTTCGGTGCCGTGAAAGGATGAAACGATGACGTCTCAATCAGGAAACAACGAACCCAAGCCGGGGTTTCTGCCGATCGAAACGAACTGGTTCGACCGGCTCTTCATCTCGATCGTTATCTGGGTCGCGCTCTCGCTGTTCTGGATGCGGTTCATCGAGCCGTTCGGGCTTTCGGTGTGGTTTGCGGCGGCAATCTCGGCGGTCCTTGGCGCCTACATCGTCTGGAAGGGATGAGCCGATGAATTCCATCAACAACATCAAAGCCGTGCTGCTTTAGGGAGGAACGACATTGGCAAACGTACAGGTTAGCGACGTCACCAAGAAATATGGCTCTCTTCAGGTCATGCACGGCGTCAGCGTCGACATCGAGGACGGCGAATTCGTCGTGCTGGTCGGCCCATCCGGCTGCGGCAAATCCACCCTGCTCCGCATGATCGCCGGTCTTGAGACGGTCAGCAGCGGAGACATCCGGATCGGCGGCCGTGTCGTCACCGACGCTCCGCCAAAGGAGCGTGACATCGCGATGGTCTTCCAGAGCTATGCGCTCTATCCCCACAAGACGGTCGCCGAGAATATGGGCTTTCCGCTGAGGATGGCCAAGCGTCCGAAGGCGGAGATCGACGAGAAGGTCGGCAAGGCAGCCGAGATCCTCGACCTGACGCGTTATCTCGACCGCTATCCGAAGCAACTGTCGGGCGGACAGCGTCAACGCGTGGCGATGGGTCGTGCCATCGTCCGAGATCCGAAGGTCTTCCTGTTCGACGAGCCGTTGTCGAACCTGGACGCCAAGCTTCGCGTCACCATGCGTGTCGAGATCAAGGAGCTTCACCAGCGGCTGAAGACCACCACCGTCTACGTCACGCACGATCAGATCGAGGCCATGACGATGGCCAATAAGATCGTGGTCATGCGCGACGGGAGGGTCGAGCAGATCGGCAAGCCTCTCGATCTCTACGACTTCCCGGTAAACCTCTTCGTTGCCGGCTTCATCGGCAGCCCATCGATGAACTTCCTTCAGGGCCGCATCGCCACCCGCGACGGCAGGAAGGTCGTCGTCACCGACCAGGGCATCACCCTTCCGATGGCAGACACAAATGCGGATGAGGGAAGAGCCGTTACCTAYGGCATCCGACCGGAGCACATCACGATCGGCGATGAAGGCGTTCCGGTGGAGGTATCGGTGTTCGAGCCCACGGGTTCGGAGACATTGATCTTCGGCCGCACGGGAGGCGTGCCGATCGACGCGCTGATCCGCGAGCGCATCGAGGTAGACCCTGGACGGACAATGTACTTCCATATCGATCCCCGGCGTGCCCACATCTTCGATCGGGAAACAGGCCAGAGACTGTAGGAGGACGGCCCATGGACTTCAAAGGAAAGACGGTCATCGTTACCGGCGCCGGCAAAGGCATCGGACGAGAAATTGTAAGGATGCTCGCCGAACGGGGAGCGCAAGTCGTCGCCTTGACCCGGAGTGCTGCCGATGTCGAAGCGCTGCGAGGGGAATCCGGCTGCCGGGCTATACAGGTCGATCTTGCGGACGCCGATGCGACCAGAGAGGCTGCCATCGCTGCCCTTCCCGCCGATTTGCTCGTCAACTGCGCCGGCACGACCGAGCTCCAACCGTTCCTGGAGACAACCGTCGAAGCATTCGACCGTCTTGTCGCGGTCAACACGCGTGCTCCGATGATCGTCGCCCAGGAATATGCCCGTTCGCTGATCAAGCAGGGCCGCAAAGGCGCCATCGTCAATGTCTCGTCGGTCGCCTCCTTCGTCGGCCTCGCCGACCACGCTGCCTATTGCGCGTCGAAGGGTGGATTGGATGGCTTGACGCGGGTCATGGCAAAGGAGCTTGCACCTCACGGCATCCGCGCGAACGGAATCCATCCCACGGTGACGCTGACTCCGATGGCGGTGAAGGCATGGAGCGATCCCGAGAAGGCCGCGGGGATGATGAAACGAATTCCCGTCGGTCGCTTCGCCGAGCCAGCAGACATTTCGGAGGTTGTTCTTTTCCTGCTCTCCGACGAGGCTGCGATGGTGAACGGGATATCGATGCCGGTGGACGGTGGCTACATGATTGCTTGAAGTTCAGGACTGCCGCGTGGTACGAGCCCGCGATTGCAATACGGGAAGCGGCGACGTTGACCGCCGCACCAACCGGCGTAGCTCATCCTGATCGATAAAATGATCGGTCACGCCGGCCTCTTTATCCGGATGACTGAAGACTAGACCGTCGGAATCCTCAAGCTTCAGAGCTTGCTCCGTATTCATGATCCCCAGTGCCTGGCGCTCGTACTCGGACTCGAGTGCCGCCTCGACGATGGCTTTTCTCTTGCGCATGTCCATGTCCTCCGTTCCTCAAAGGGTAACGGACAGGCGGAGTCGCGGTTCCGATCAAGGCATCACGATATGAGACTGGCTGAAACGAGCGTCCGCCGATACACGGCCCCATCGCGCGGGCCGCGCTGTTTTTGGCCCCTCACGAAAATTAGCGATTTCCTGTTCGATGGCACCAGCTCAAGGCATCAGTCCATCGAAGACCAGTCTGACTGCACTTTGCCATTGTGCTCGCCAAGCTTTGGCGACTTACGATGCTGGATCAACATCGCCCCTGAAAAGATGATTGGCGTCCGGATGCCCGGTATTCCTTCATTCTCCACCGCCATCTTCCGATGCGCGACTTGCGGGTCCGCGAATACATCCTTCACGGTGTTGATCGGCCCGGCGGGAACGCCCACACACGCGAGGTCGGCCAGCAGATCCGTCCGCTTGAAGAGCTTCGTGCGCGCTTCCATCATGGATGTCAGTTCTTCTCGATGACGCACTCTGTCCGCGTTGGTCTTGAAACGGACGTCGTCCGCCACAGCGGATAGCCGGAGGATTTCGCATAGCCTCTCGAACTGACCATCGTTCCCGCAGGCGATAATGATATTGCCGTCGGATACCGGAAATACTTGGTATGGTGCGATGTTGGGATGCGCATTGCCGAGTCTCGTCGGTGCCTTTCCCGAGGCCAGAAAATTCATCGCCTGGTTGGCCAACACGCCCACTGTGCTGTCCAGCAGGGCCATATCGATGTGCTGTCCCTCACCTGTCCTGTTCCGGAGGGTCAAAGCGGCCTGGATAGCGATGACCGAATAGAGCCCTGTGAAAATATCGCCGAACGCCACCCCAATCTTCTGCGGCTCCCGATCTGGTTCACCGGTCAAATCCATGATGCCCGCCATGCCTTGGACGATGAAATCGTATCCCGCACGTTCGGCATATGGGCCGGTTTGGCCAAAGCCGGTAATCGAGCAGTAAATCAGCTTTGAATTGATCGCCTTCAGGCTCTCGTAATCAAGACCGAACTTCTTCAACGCGCCTACCTTGAAGTTCTCGACGACGACATCCGCGTTCGCGATCAGTGCACGAAGCTTTTCGACGTCTTCCGCCGAATTGAAATCCGCCGTGATGCTCAGTTTTCCGCGGTTGCAGCTATGGAAGTAGGCCGCAGCGACGTCATCGCCATCCCGAATGAAAGGAGGCCCCCAACGGCGCGTGTCATCGCCCTCCGGGCTTTCCACCTTGATGACAGTCGCTCCAAGGTCGGCAAGTGTCTGTCCAGCCCATGGACCAGCCAGGATACGCGCCAATTCCACGACCCGAACGCCTTCAAGTGGAGATTGCATCGATAACTCCCTAATCATTCCTAAGTCCGCAGATCAATGTAGGCTACATATTCGGATAGACTGGCCCCTCGCCGCCCTGCGGCGGCACCCAGTTGATGTTCTGGTTGGGGTCCTTGATGTCGCAGGTCTTGCAGTGCACGCAGTTCTGGGCGTTGATGACGAAGACGTCCTTGCCATCCTTCTCCACCCATTCATAAACGCCGGCCGGACAGTAGCGCGTCGACGGGCCGGCATAGATGTCGTGTTCCGAACTCTTCTGCAGCGCCATGTCCTTGACCTGCAGATGCACCGGCTGGTCTTCCTCGTGATTGGTGTTCGACAGGAACACCGAGGACAGCCGATCGAAGGTCAAGACGCCATCCGGTTTCGGATAGGCGATCGGCTTGTGCATCGAGGCAGGTTCGAGCGACTGCGCATCGGTCTTGCCATGTTTCAGCGTGCCGAAGACGGAAAAGCCGAACAGCGTGTTGGTCCACATGTCGAAGCCGCCGAGCGCTACGCCAAGTGCGGTGCCGAACTTCGACCACAGCGGCTTGACGTTGCGCACCCGCTTCAAATCCTTGCCGATGTCGCCCTTGCGCCATTCAGTCTCGATCTCGGTCACTTCGTCATGGCTGCGGCCGGCGGTAATCGCCTCGGCGATCTTCTCGGCCGCCAGCATGCCCGACAGCACCGCATTGTGGCTGCCCTTGATGCGCGGCACGTTGACGAGACCGGCCGAACAGCCGATCAGCGCCCCGCCGGGGAAGGAAAGCTTCGGCACCGACTGGTAGCCGCCCTCGGTGATGGCGCGAGCGCCATAAGACAGCCGCTTGCCGCCCTCGAAGGTGGTGCGGATCGCTGGATGGGTCTTGAAGCGCTGGAATTCCTCGAAGGGATAGAGATAGGGGTTCTTGTAATTGAGGTGGACGACGAAGCCGACCGCCACCAGATTGTCTTCCAGGTGATAGAGGAAGGAGCCGCCGCCGGTCTTCATGCCGAGCGGCCAGCCGAAGGAGTGCTGCACCAGGCCC
>NZ_JBFUAY010000015.1:0-78927 GCF_056406015.1 Rhizobium sp. P1_E1
CTCTCCAACGAGCTTAAGGCAAAGCTCAATGCTGCTCGCCCTTTCAATATTGCCCAGGCTGCAATCGTTGAAGGAATGACGCCCGCGGCAATCGCATTGCTTCTTGTGCACTTGCGTCGCCTCCCCTCGCCTGAGCGTCATCGGGCCTGATTACAAGATTTGAGAGTCTTTCAGAATGGAATTAAACGGCTTGCGTGTTTCACGTGAAACACAGGAACGGCTTCGACACTTCGCTGCGCTGTTTCAGAAGTGGGCGAAAGCTATTAATCTGGTGGCGCCGTCGACCCTTGAAGACTTATGGGACCGGCACATCGCTGATAGCAGCCAGGTTTTTCAGATTCATCCGCAACCGATAAGCTGGGTCGACCTCGGAAGTGGCGGTGGCTTTCCCGGCGTCATTACGGCGATTTTTCTGGCCGAATTGCAGGACGGATGGGTACATCTGGTCGAAAGCAACCATAAAAAGGCGGCGTTTCTGCGGACAGCGTTGCGGGAGACCAATGCGCGCGGCAGCGTGCATATCCTTCGAATCGAAGATGCCTATCCGAAGATTGGCGAATGTGATGCGATTTCAGCGCGCGCCCTTGCCGATCTTGACGGGCTCCTCGGCTATTCAGCCCCTTGGATGCTTGGCAAGGAAAATTGTCGTGGCTTTTTTCACAAAGGCCGGGATTACCTGAGGGAAATCGACAAAGCACGTGGTCGGTGGGAATTCGATCTGTTAGAACATAAGAGCGCCGTCGAGCAGGAATCCGTTATCTTGGAAGTATCAAATCTCCGGCGCTTGGTTTAACAGATGGGATATTGCGGCAATGGCTGGCGAACGACATCGGATTATCACCATCGCAAATCAGAAGGGTGGCGTTGGTAAAACGACCACAGCAATCAATCTGGCAACGGCGCTCGCGGCTATTGGTGAGCGTGTGTTGATCGTTGATCTCGATCCGCAGGGCAATGCCAGCACCGGCCTCGGTATCGATCGTCGTGATCGCAAGCTTTCCTCCTATGATCTGATGGTTGGTGATCGTGGGATCCCCGACGTAACTCTCGAGACAGCGGTTCCCAACCTCTTTATCGTCCCGTCGACGATGGACCTGCTCGGCATCGAGATGGAGATCTCGCAGCAAAGCGATCGGGTCTTCAAACTGCGGAAAGCGTTGTCTTCGCCCGAAGCCATGGCGTTTTCTTATGTTCTTCTGGACTGCCCGCCGTCGTTCAATCTGCTGACGATGAATGCCATGGCAGCAGCTCATTCGGTCTTGGTTCCGCTGCAATGTGAATTCTTTGCGCTGGAGGGGTTGAGTCAGTTGCTTGAGACCGTCAGCCAGGTTCGGCGGACGGTTAACCCGCGTCTGGATATTCAGGGGATCGTCCTGACGATGTTCGATGCGCGCAACAATCTGGCACAGCAGGTTGTCAATGACGTGCGCACGCATCTCGGCGACAAGGTTTACCACACGTTAATTCCGCGCAATGTTCGGGTTTCTGAAGCTCCGTCCTACGGCAAGCCGGCTATTCTCTATGACTTGAAGTGCGCGGGCAGTCAGGCCTATCTGCAGCTGGCCTCCGAGGTCATCCAGCGAGAGCGCCAAAGGCTGGCCGCGTAATATCATTTTCGGGGTGTAGGTGAGTGTAGATCATGAATGACGATGTATCGAAGAGGCGATTGGGCCGTGGCCTTGCGGCGCTGATTGGTGAAATGGATCAGCCTGTCCCGGTGGAAGCCGAGCGGATTATCAGTGCCGACAGGATGATCCCGATCGAGTTCGTTAGCCGTAATCCCCGCAATCCTCGTCGTTTCTTCGATGATGCTGAGCTGCATGATCTCGCAAGTTCCATTCGCCAACACGGTATCGTTCAGCCAATTGTTGTGCGGACTATGTCGCGGGATCGATATGAAATCATCGCCGGCGAGCGACGTTGGCGCGCAGCTCAGCTTGCCGGGCTGATCGAGATTCCTGTCATCGTCCGTGACGTGGATGATAAGACGGCGCTCGAAATCGCTATTGTCGAAAACGTGCAGCGCGCGGATCTCAATGCCCTCGAAGAGGCATTGGGCTATGAGCAGCTTATTGCTGAATATGGTTACACCCAGAACGACCTTGGGGAAATCATTGGCAAAAGCCGCAGCCACGTTGCCAACTCTTTGCGCTTGTTGAAGCTGCCGGATCCGGTTCGCGATCTGCTGGCCGCTGGCAGCCTATCGGCTGGGCACGCGCGTGCGCTGGTTTCGACATCTGACCCGGCAAGTCTTGCCCGTACGATCGTTGCCAAGGGCATGTCGGTGCGTGACGCGGAAAAGCTGGCACAGAACAATATAAAGGCTCAGTCGGAACCACAGCAGGCGGCCTTACGACGGGATCAGAAGGATTCCGACACACTGGCGCTGGAGCGGACACTTTCCGATGCACTCGGTCTTGAGGTTGCGATCAATCACAAGGCGGGCGGTGGCCAGATCAAAATTTCCTATAAGTCACTGGAGCAGCTGGAGGAAATCTGCCGTTTGCTCGAAAGGCGCTAAAACGCTGTGCGTCCTTTCGGACGCGCAAAGGACGCACTCACCACTCTTTCAATCCTCGCATCGTGCAGGCCGAAAATCGGTTCCGATTCTCGGCCTGATGCTACTCAGGCGGATTTCCGGCCGGATTGAAGGGTGGTGGACAGAAGCGTTTGCATTGCGACGCTGTCCTCTAGCACCTGTCTCCGTCGGCTTTGCAGAATAGCGGCCTGCAGCCGATTGGATTCCCGCGCGATGCTTTCCGCGGTCCATTGGCGTAATGCCTGTTCGATGATCGGTTTGCGGCGAAAATGCAGATGCCGCCCCATCGTCTGCATGATCTGAGGCGGCTGCAGCCGTTTTTCATCCATCTCGGCGCGCATCGAATCCAGAAGCTGGAATTGCTTCAGGCATGCCTGCAGAACGAGAAAGATCGCGGTTTTCGAGCTGCTGATTTTTTGCATGGCGTGCAAAAAGGCGTTGAGATCGCCGCCGAGAATGGCATCGACGGCGTCGTCAACCGAGATGGCGCTGGCGTCGCCGATTATTTCGGTAACGTGATGTTCTTCGACTGTATCGAAGCCGCGGCAGTATAGAGCAAGCTTGCGAACCTCGTTTCGGGAAGCGATCCTGTCACCGCCGATCAAGGCTATGAGCGCCTGGCGCGCGGCCGGCGTAATGCCGAGCTTCTCTGCCCCGAGCTCAGTATCGATCAAGGCATTGAGAGCGCGGCTGTCATCGGCGTAGGACGGGATCGTCATGACAGATCGCGCGGCTTCGGCGGTCTTCCGCAGCAACGCGCCCTTCTTCAGGTCGCCGGCCTCGATGATCAGATAGGCGGCTTCGAGTGGTTTTTCGGCCAGCAGCGCCAGGGAATCGACGAGGTATTTCTCGTTGGCGGCGCCGCGGATCCAGATCAATTTCTCACCGCCGAACAGCCCGATCGACTGGACCTCGTCGACCAACCGCCCGGGATCCTTCTGCAGGTCGCCGATATCGAGTTTCGTCAGCGAGAAAGGATCATTGAGCGCGACACCAGTCTTACCGGCGAGCAAGCCTGCTCGTTCGGAAATGAGGCCGCGATCCGGCCCGTAGATGACGAAAATCCGATAGTTCCGCGCCGATTTCTGCAGGAAAGTCTCGAATTCGTGGGATTTTATCTCTGCCACATCTCCGCCCTCAGCGGCTGAGAGCAGCGGCGATATCGGCTCCTACGAATTCCGCCACCTGATCCGCCGCTCGGTTTTCGGCATCGCGGATTGCCCGCTGCTTGGCAAATTCCTGGTCAGGGAAATCCACCAGCGCCGTGGTCGCCCGGCTGCCGGCCTTGATGACGTGATTGTCGGTCGCCGCGCGCAGCGTGTAGGTGACGCTGACGGTCACACGACCGGCTCGCGAAGTATCGGCGGATTCCGTAAGCAGCGTATCGGCAACGGTGGATGAGGCGTGCATTTCGACCTGATATTCCGGTTTTTCAGGCTCGCCGGCCCCACGCGACGCAAGGAAGATCAAGTGGTTACGAACCTGCTGCTCGATGCGGCTGCCTGCCGGGGAAAAGCCGACCGAGGAAAGCTTTTCAGTGACACCGGAATTCTCGGAGTAGAGCGGGCGAACCTGGCAGGCGGAGAGAAAAGCCGCGGAGGCAAGGATCATGGCGATGCCGGCATTGCGAGCCAGCTTGCAAGCGATATCAGACGACAATGTTTACAATCCTTTGGGGAACCACGATGATCTTCTTCGGTGCCTGTCCGTTCAACGCGTTCTTCACCGCATCCAGATCCAGCACGGCGTCGGTGACGGCATTCTGATCTGCATCGCGAGAAATTGTCAATTCAGCGCGCTTCTTGCCGTTGATCTGTACCGGCAGGACGACATCGTTTTCGATGACGAGTGTTTCGTCGTATTGCGGCCAGCTTGCCCGGGCAAGCAGTCCTGCATTGCCGAGCGCGGCCCAGCATTCCTCAGCCAGATGCGGCGTCATCGGAGAGACGAGCTGAATCAGGATCTCGGCGGCATCGCGTACGGCCGCGCGATAGGTGGCATCACCCTCGCCTGCTGCAACCCTCGTCATCGGTGCGGCCAGCGCGTTGACGAGTTCATAAATTCGGGCAACGGCTTTGTTGAACCAGAGCTTGTCATAGTCGTTCTGGACCGCCTTCAGCGTCTTGTGGGCAGCCTGGGAGATTGACAACGCGTCCCCATCGATTGCCGGCGCCGGTGCGACGGCGGAGAGCGCGTCCGCGGCTTCGGAAATCAGGCGCCACAGACGCTGGGTAAAGCGATGAGCGCCCTCGACGCCTGCCTCGGACCAGATGACATCACGCTCCGGCGGGGAGTCGGACAGAACGAAGAAACGAGCGGTATCGGCGCCGTAGGAGGCGATGATATCGTCGGGATCGACGACGTTCTTTTTCGATTTCGACATTTTCTCGATCGAGCCGATCGCGACTTCCTCGTTGTTCGTCAGCAAGAAAGCCCGGCGTTTGCCGTCGAGTTCGTCGATGCGGATATCGGCGGGTGCCACCCATTCGCGGCTGGCGCCTGCGCCGCGGCTATAGGTTTCGTGGACCACCATGCCCTGGGTGAAGAGACCCTTGAAAGGTTCGGTGGCGGCCACGTGACCGGTCTCGCGCATGGCGCGGGTGAAGAAGCGGGAATAGAGCAGGTGCAGGATCGCGTGCTCGATGCCGCCAATATACTGGTCGACCGGCAGCCAGCGGTTTGCCGCCTGCGGATCGGTCGGCTTTTCCTCCCAGGGCGCGGTGAAGCGGGTGAAATACCAACTCGAATCGACGAAGGTGTCCATCGTATCCGTCTCGCGGCGTGCATCCTTGCCACAGTTCGGGCAGGAGACATGGCGCCAGGTCGGATGACGGTCAAGCGGATTGCCCGGCTGGTCGAAGGTGACATCATCGGGCAGCTTGACCGGCAGATCCTCCTTCGGCACCGGCACGACACCGCAATCATCGCAATGAATGACCGGGATCGGGCAGCCCCAATAACGCTGGCGGGAAATGCCCCAGTCGCGCAGACGGAAATTGACCTTGCGCTCGCCCTGCGGCGCATTGCCGAGCGAAGCGGCCGACAGCCGGTCGGCGACGATATTGAAGGCTTCCTCGGTCGTCTTGCCGTCGAGGAAGCGGGAGTTGATCATCACGCCATCACCGTCATAGGCGGTGTCGACGACGGAAAAGTTTGCGGCATCGCCATCCCTCGGCATGACGACGGGCACCACCGGCAAGCCATATTTCCGAGCAAAATCAAGGTCGCGTTGGTCGCCCGAGGGGCAGCCGAAGATCGCGCCCGTGCCATAATCCATCAGGACGAAATTGGCGATATAGACCGGCAGCTCCCAGGAGGGATCGAGCGGGTGCCTGACGCGGATACCGGTATCCATGCCCTTCTTTTCGGCGGTCTCGAGTGCTGCGAGCGACGTGCCGGCGCGGCGGCACTCCTCGCAGAAAGCTTCGATAGCCGGGTTCTTCGCGGCGGCATCCTTTGCCAGCGGATGATCGGCGGCGATCGCCAGGAAGGAGGCGCCGAAGAGCGTGTCCGGTCGGGTGGTATAGACGGTGACTTCGCTCTCGCCGGCCGGTGCCGTTTCCGGCACGATCTCCCAGCGGATCGTCAGGCCTTCCGAACGGCCGATCCAGTTCTTCTGCATCAGGCGCACTTTTTCCGGCCACTGATCGAGCGTATCCAGCGCGTCCAGCAGATCCTGGCTGAAGTCGGTGATCTTGAAGAACCATTGCGTCAGTTCGCGCTGCTCGACGAGCGCACCGGAACGCCAGCCGCGGCCATCGATCACCTGTTCGTTGGCCAGCACGGTGTTATCGACAGGATCCCAGTTGACCTTCGACTGTTTGCGATAGACCAGGCCCTTCTCCAGGAAATCCAGGAAGAGATGCTGCTGCTGCTGGTAATATTCAACGTCGCAGGTGGCGAATTCTCGGCTCCAGTCCAGTGAAAGCCCCATGGCCTTCAGCTGCGCCTTCATTGAGCCGATATTCTGGTAGGTCCAGGAGGCGGGGTGAACACCACGCTCCATGGCGGCATTCTCTGCCGGCATGCCGAAGGCGTCCCAGCCCATCGGATGCAGCACGTTGTAGCCGCGGGCGCGCTTATAGCGGGCGACGACATCGCCCATGGCGTAATTGCGGACATGGCCCATATGGATGCGCCCCGACGGATAGGGGAACATTTCGAGGACGTAATATTTTTCGCGCGGATCGGCATTGTCGGTCTCGAAGACCTTGTCTTCATTCCATTTCTGCTGCCAGCGGGGCTCGGCATCGCGCGGATTATAACGTTCGGTGGCCATAGTATTCGTATTTCCGGAAAATCAGGGGAGTTGGTCGAGACCTTCACCATGAAACCACCGTAGCGTCAAGTTTTGCAGGCGCTGCAAGCGTCTGATCTTGATCACGCACAAGCGATTTCGCGAAGGCGGGTCTTGGCAAGCACAGGTTGGCTGGTTAGTTCATTGCCAATCCTTTCATGCTGGTATGTCGAGGCAGAACAATGGAACTTCAAGAGCGGTTGAACGACGTGCGATCACGGATTGCGGCCGGGGAACGCGCGGCAGGTCGTCCGGCGAGTTCCGTTCAGCTGGTCGCGGTGTCGAAGACTTTCGAGGCGGACGCGATCGGTCCGGCCATCGAAGCCGGACAGCGCGTCTTCGGCGAGAACCGGGTGCAGGAAAGCCAGGGCAAGTGGCCGGCGCTGAAAGTCGAGCGTCCGGACATCGAATTGCATCTGATCGGGCCGCTGCAATCGAACAAAGCGGCGGATGCGGTAGCGCTTTTCGACGTCATCGAGACGGTGGACCGGGAAAAGATCGCCCGCGCGCTTGCCGATGAGATGAAGCGGCAGGGCAAGACGCCGCGGCTCTATGTCCAGGTCAATACCGGGCTCGAACCGCAGAAAGCGGGTATCGCTCCTGACGACACGCCGGCCTTCGTTGCCCTTTGCCGCGACGAGCTCGGCCTTTCCATCGAAGGTTTGATGTGCATTCCGCCGGCCGAGGAAAATCCCGGACCGCATTTCGCCCTGCTGGCAAAGCTCGCGCTCAAATGCGGCGTCGGAAAACTTTCCATGGGCATGTCGGGTGACTACGGGACGGCAATCGCCTTCGGCGCCACCAGCGTGCGTGTGGRATCCGCAATTTTCGGCACGCGCTGAAACGCTGCTTTGGTCGGGCTTCCTGTTCCCCTTAATGCCGCCTAGATTGATATCGAGGTTTGCATGTCCTGGGGAGGAGCAGATGCAGAACGGCTATCATCAGACCTATGCGGCCTGGAAAGGTGATCCCGAAGCCTTCTGGCGCGAAGCGGCCAATGACATCGACTGGTTCAAGCCGCCGGAGCGGATTTTCTCGCCCAATGAGGGCGTCTATGGCCGCTGGTTCTCCGGCGCGGAAACCAATACCTGCCACAATTGCCTGGACCGGCATGTGGCCGCCGGCCGCGGCGGCGAGACTGCAGTCATCTTCGACAGCGCAATGAACGGCGAGAAGCGCCATTTTACCTATGATGAGGTGCTTCGGGAAGTGATGGCCATCGCAGCAGAGTTGGTCGAGCGCGGCATCGGCAAAGGTGATCGTGTCATCCTTTATATGCCGATGGTGCCGCAGGCGGTCTTTTCCATGCTCGCCTGCGCCCGCATCGGTGCGGTTCACTCCGTCGTTTTCGGCGGGTTTGCCGCCAGCGAACTTGCGGCGCGCATCGACGATTGCGGTGCGAAGCTGGTAATCACCGCGAGCTGCGGGCTCGAGCCTGGTCGCATCGTCGCCTACAAGCCCCTGGTCGACCAGGCGATCGAGATCGCACGTTCGAAACCGGGGCGCTGTCTGGTGCTGCAGCGACCGGAGCTTCGGGCAGATCTCGTCAGCGGCCGCGATCAGGATTTCGAGGCGGCGGTGGCGCAGCACCGTGGCGCCGAGATCGCCTGTGTCTCCGTCAAGGCGACCGATCCGCTCTACATCCTCTATACATCGGGCACAACGGGCCAGCCGAAGGGCGTCGTGCGCGACAATGGCGGCCATATGGTCGCGCTCAACTGGTCGATGCGGAATATCTACGGCTTGAAGCCGGGAGAGGTCTTCTGGACGGCTTCGGATATCGGCTGGGTCGTCGGACATTCCTATATCGTCTATGCCCCGCTGCTCGCCGGCGTAACCACTTTGATCTTCGAGGGAAAACCGGTCGGCACTCCGGATGCGGGCACATTCTGGCGCATCGTTTCGGAGTATAAGGTGCGGGTGCTGTTCACGGCGCCGACGGCATTTCGCGCCATCCGGCGGGAGGATGGTGACGGCGAGTTGATGCACAAGTATCCCATGCCGGATCTACGCGCGCTCTTTCTGGCCGGCGAGAGAGCGGATCCGGAGACGCTGAAATGGGCGGAGCGTATGCTTGGCATACCCGTCATCGATCATTGGTGGCAGACGGAGACCGGCTGGCCGATTGCCGCAAATCCGCTTGGCCTCGGCGCCCTTCCCATCAAGCACGGTTCGCCGGCACTGCCGATGCCCGGCTATGATATGGCGGTGCTCGATGATGCCGGTCATCCGATCGAGGCGGGAACGCTCGGCAATATTGTCGTCAAGTTGCCCTTGCCGCCCGGCTGCCTGCCGACCCTCTGGAACGCGGACGAACGCTTCCGATCGGCCTATCTCGATGAGTTTCCCGGTTACTACAAGACGGCCGATGCGGGCTACGTCGATGAGGATGGCTATCTCTTCATCATGTCGCGCACCGACGACATCATCAATTGCGCCGGTCATCGGCTCTCTACCGGGGCGATGGAGGAGGTCTGTGCGCGCCATCCCGATGTCGCCGAATGCGCTGTCATCGGCGTGATCGATGTGCTGAAGGGTCAGGCGCCCTGCGGTTTCCTGGTGCTGAAACGACATGTTTCCCGTGACGCAACGGCGATCGAATCAGAGGTCGTGGCGATGATTCGTGATTCGATCGGGCCTGTTGCTGCCTTCAAGACGGCCATCATCGTTAACCGGTTGCCGAAGACACGCTCCGGCAAAATCCTGCGCGGCACGATGCAGAAGATCGCCGACGGCATACCCTGGAAAATGCCTGCAACCATTGATGATCCAACGATTTTAGAGGAAATTGCCGAGGCGCTGCGTGGGCGTGGTTTAGGCTCCCTGCCGATGTGAATTAAACTTTCGGTAAGCCTAATTGAGGAATTGTTAACCATGTTGATGCAAGCATTTGTTAACGGCAATGGCTTGCATAGCAGGCTTTGCATGACGCGGTCGCCGTTACCGGCCTAGTCCGGATTGCCCCTTTCTCAACGATTGTGGAACGGATCATGACAAGCATCCTTACCAACAACGCTGCCATGGCAGCGCTGCAGACTTTGCGCGGCGTAAACGATAGCCTCAAGGACACCCAGGGTCGCGTTTCATCGGGTTATCGTGTCGAAAAGGCGGCTGACAATGCCGCTTACTGGTCGATTGCTACGACCATGCGTTCTGACAACAAGGCGCTTTCGGCCGTCTCCGACGCGCTCGGTCTCGGCGCGGCCAAGGTCGACACGGCCTATTCGGCCATGGACAGCGCGCTCGATGTCGTCAGCGACATCAAGGCCAAGATCGTCGCCGCCACGGAAAAGGGCGTCGACAAGACGAAGATCCAGCAAGAACTCGACCAGCTGCAGGAGCAGCTGCTCAGCATCGCACAATCGGCGTCCTTCTCCGGCGAAAACTGGGTTGCCGGCGCCTCCGGCACGAAGAGCGTCGTTTCGTCCTTCGTCCGCGACGGCAGCAATGCTGTCTCCGTCAAGATGACGGACTACGTGCTCGATTCAGGCTCGCTTGGAAACGTGCTTTTCGGCATGACGAGCACCGGTGCAATCGAGACATCAAGCGGCATCATCGGCACGGCCTTCAACGGAACCTATGGCGGCACCGTCATCGTCATGGCGTCAATATATGATCTCGACATCACCGGTTTCACCCAGGGTCAGCTTGACGCAGCCCTGACCGGTGTCGAACTGGTTCTCGGCGCTATGACCGCCGCGGGCTCGGCATTGGGCTCGATCTCGACCCGTATTCAGCTGCAGGAAACTTTCGTCAGCGGCCTTCACGATTCGATCGACTCCGGCGTCGGCCGCCTGGTCGATGCCGATATGGAAGAGGAATCAAGCAAGCTCTCGGCGTTGCAAACGCAGCAGCAGCTCGCCGTCCAGTCGCTCTCGATCGCCAACAGTTCGGCGCAGAACATTCTCACCCTGTTCCGCAGCTAATTCGAAACAGGCAATTCGCAATAAAAAACCCCGCCGGTCAGCTCATACCGGCGGGGTTTTTCATGAAATCGCTGATATCTCAGTACTGATCGTCGTCCTCGTCCTTCGGGGCCGAGCGCAGCGAACTCAGCTTGCGGAAGACGGCATCGGCGTCGATTTCCTTTTCCTTTTCCTCCTCGCGCTCGTAGCTCGGGGTCAGGCGCTCGGTCTCCTGTGCCGATTGCAGCGTCGCGCCAAGCTCGGCGGCGGTCGGCAGCGGACGGCCCTTGGAGGCCTTTTCCACTTCCATGTCGAGATCGATCTGGCTGCAGAGGCCGAGCGTTACTGGATCCATCGGCGCCAGGTTGGCGGAGTTCCAGTGGGTGCGCTCGCGGATTTGCTCGATGGTCGACTTGGTCGTGCCGACCAGGCGGGAAATCTGCGCGTCCTTCAGCTCCGGATGGTTGCGAACGAGCCAGAGAATGGCGTTCGGGCGGTCCTGGCGCTTGGAAACCGGCGTATAACGCGGACCACGGCGCTTGGATTCCGGCACGCGCACCTTCGGTTCGGAAAGCTTCAGCTTGTGGTTCGGATTGGCCTCGGCGCGGGCAATCTCGTCGCGGGAAAGCTGTCCTGTCGAGATCGGGTCGAGGCCCTTGATGCCCTGCGCCGCTTCGCCGTCGGCGATCGCCTTGACTTCGAGCGGATGCAGTTTGCAGAACTGCGCGATCTGATCGAAAGACAGTGCCGTATTGTCGACGAGCCAGATGGCGGTCGCCTTCGGCATGAGCAGTGTTTGAGCCATGGATATAGTCCTTCTATCGTCCGCGCCGGTCGCGGTCCGTGGATTGTCACCACAATGTCCGGGAAATATGCCGCTATATAACCGCACTGTCGCATAATTGCAATTCTTCCGAAATGAAATGACCTTTGTCTAATTGCCGTGGCGATGCGAACTGCTATGAATTGCCGTGATTTCAAGTCCGGGCCCTTCCTAGCTCACGCGGCCCGTCGCATGTCCCATGAGGAGGAGTTGCATGTCCGAGAAGATCTATCCGGTCACGAAGCCGGTGAAGGCGCGCGCCCTGATCGATAAGGAAAAGTACCTGAAATGGTACGAGGAAAGCGTCGAGAACCCGGACAAGTTCTGGGGCAAGCACGGCAAGCGGATCGACTGGTTCAAGCCCTATACCAAGGTCAAGAACACTTCCTTTACCGGCAAGGTTTCGATCAAGTGGTTCGAGGACGGTCAGACGAACGTCTCCTACAACTGCATCGACCGTCATCTGAAAACGAATGGCGACCAAGTGGCGATCATCTGGGAGGGCGACAACCCCTATATCGACAAGAAGGTCACCTATAACGAGCTCTACGAGCATGTCTGCCGGATGGCGAACGTGTTGAAGAAGCACGGCGTCAAGAAGGGCGATCGCGTCACCATCTACATGCCGATGATCCCGGARGCGGCCTATGCGATGCTTGCCTGCGCCCGCATCGGGGCGGTGCATTCGGTCGTCTTCGGCGGCTTCTCGCCGGAGGCGCTGGCGGGGCGCATCGTCGACTGCGAATCCACCTTCGTCATCACCTGCGACGAAGGCGTGCGCGGCGGCAAGCCGGTGCCGCTGAAGGACAATACCGATACGGCGATCGATATCGCCGCTCGACAGCATGTCAGGGTCAGCAAGGTGCTGGTCGTTCGCCGCACCGGCGGCAAGACCGGCTGGGCGCCGGGCCGCGATCTCTGGCATCATCAGGAGATCGCCACGGTGAAGGCGGAATGCCCGCCGGTGAAGATGAAGGCGGAAGATCCGCTCTTCATTCTTTATACGTCAGGCTCGACCGGCAAGCCGAAGGGCGTGCTGCATACGACGGGCGGTTACCTCGTCTATGCGGCGATGACGCATGAATATGTCTTCGACTATCACGACGGTGACGTCTACTGGTGTACGGCAGATGTCGGCTGGGTCACCGGCCACTCCTATATCGTTTACGGGCCGCTCGCGAACTGCGCGACGACGCTGATGTTCGAGGGCGTGCCGAATTTCCCGGATCAGGGCCGTTTCTGGGAAGTCATCGACAAGCATAAGGTCAACATCTTCTACACTGCGCCGACGGCAATCCGCTCGCTGATGGGTGCCGGTGACGAATTCGTCACGCGCTCCACGCGTTCTTCGCTGCGCCTGCTCGGCACGGTCGGCGAACCGATCAATCCCGAGGCCTGGGAGTGGTATTACAATGTCGTCGGCGACAAGCGCTGCCCTGTCATCGATACGTGGTGGCAGACGGAAACCGGCGGCCATATGATCACGCCGCTGCCTGGCGCCACCGATCTGAAACCCGGTTCGGCGACGACCCCGTTCTTCGGCATCAAGCCGCAGCTGGTCGACAATGAGGGCAAGGTGCTGGAAGGCCCGGCCGACGGCAATCTCTGCATCACCGACAGCTGGCCAGGTCAGATGCGCACGGTCTATGGCGATCACGAGCGCTTCATTCAGACCTATTTCTCCACCTACAAGGGCAAGTATTTCACCGGCGACGGCTGCCGGCGCGATGCGGACGGGTATTATTGGATCACCGGCCGCGTCGACGACGTGCTGAACGTCTCTGGCCACCGGCTCGGTACGGCAGAGGTGGAATCCGCGCTTGTCTCTCACAACCTGGTTTCGGAAGCCGCAGTCGTCGGTTATCCGCATCCGATCAAGGGCCAGGGCATTTATTGCTACGTGACGCTGATGTCCGGTCACGAGGGATCGGATACGCTTCGCCAGGAACTGGTGAAACATGTTCGTGCTGAAATCGGCCCGATCGCCGCGCCTGACAAGATCCAGTTTGCGCCCGGCCTGCCGAAGACCCGCTCCGGCAAGATCATGCGCCGCATCCTGCGCAAGATCGCCGAAGACGATTTCGGTGCTCTCGGCGACACCTCCACACTTGCCGATCCGGCCGTCGTCGACGATCTGATCGCCAACCGGCAAAACAAGGCCACCGTCTGACATATCGAGCCGCTCCGGCCCGCCCGGAGCGGCTCGCTCGTTAGTTAGCCGGATTCTCGGCTATTCCGATCGTAAGACGCCAATTGGAATATTGACTTAGAAATCAATCGCTCGGCCATTGATTTCGTAATCGCCGAAGCGCGCCGGCTCGGCTCCGCCGCGGCCGCCGATCTCCGGCGGTAGTTCCAGCGGCTTCTGGCTCTTTCGCCGCTCCTCGGCTTCGGCAAGGGCGCGTCTGGCAGCCGGGGACAGCATCTTACGCGGTGGCTCCGTTCCCTCGGCCATCGGCGTTTCGCTATTGTCGTTATCGGCGTCCTGCATGGCCGTCTCCTGCCGGAAATATTGAAAATGGCTGGTGAATAACCAAATCATAATGCGCCGGTGCCGGGATTAAAAGCTTGTGACGCCGAAATCGGAGATGGAGATCCGCAATGAACCTCGTTCGCACTGCCATGTTGCTTGCCTTCATGACGGCGCTTTTCATGTTTGTCGGCTTCCTGATCGGCGGTCGGGCCGGCATGATGATCGCATTCGTCATTGCCGCCGGCATGAATTTCTTCTCCTACTGGAATTCCGACCGGATGGTGCTTTCGGCCTATCGCGCGCAGGAGGTCGACGAGCGCAATGCGCCGGAATTCTTCCGGATCGTGCGCGATCTCGCCCGCAATGCCGGCCTGCCGATGCCGAAGGTCTATCTCTACGACAGCCCGCAGCCGAATGCCTTCGCCACCGGCCGCAATCCCGATAACTCAGCCGTCGCCGCCTCGACCGGCCTGCTCAGCGCCTTGTCTCCCGAGGAAGTCGCAGGCGTGATGGCGCACGAACTAGCGCACATTCAGAACCGCGACACGCTGACGATGAYGATCACGRCAACGCTTGCCGGCGCGATCTCTATGCTCGGCAACTTCGCCTTCTTCTTCGGCGGCAACCGTGAGAACAACAACAATCCCCTCGGCTTCGTCGGCGTCATCGTCGCGATGATCGTGGCGCCGCTCGCTGCCATGCTGGTGCAGATGGCGATCAGCCGCACGCGCGAATATTCGGCAGACCGCCGCGGCGCCGAGATCTGCGGCAATCCGCTCTGGCTCGCTTCGGCGCTCGGCAAGATCGCGCGCGGCGCTGCTCACGTGCCGAACGAAGATGCCGAGCGCAACCCGGCGACGGCGCATATGTTCATCATCAATCCACTGTCCGGCGAGCGCATGGACAATCTGTTTTCCACCCATCCGAATACGGAAAACCGCATCGCTGCGCTGCACGACATGGCGCAAGGCGGCATGAATGTCTCGACGTCGCCGGCTCGTACTGCTAATCCGTCGCGCAAATCGCGCTCTGTTCCGGATACGGGCCTCGGTCGCGGTGGTTCGCAACCGCCAAAAGGTCCGTGGTCTTGAATTCAGACGGCACGAAGAAGCCATTCCGCAAGCATAAGCCCTCCACTGAGCGATCTGCGCCTGATAAGCCAGGCTTGCAGGCCCGGGCAGCGGCGGCAAAAATTCTTGCAGCCGTCGTCGACCGCAAGCTGCCGCTCGACGGCGCTCTCGATCATGAACACGGCAATCCAGCCTATAGGGCGCTCGGCGAAAGCGACCGGGCGCTCGTCCGCGCCATCCTGAACACGACGCTGCGCCATCTGCCGCGCATCGATGCCGCGATTGCCGCGTTGCTGGATTCGCCGCTGCCGGAGGGGGCAAGGGCGCTGCATCACGTGCTCGCCATCGGGGCGGCGCAGATCCTCTATCTCGATGTGCCGGATCATTCGGCTGTCGATCTTGCCGTCGAGCAGGCCAATCTGGATCCACGCAATCGCCGTTTCGCCAAGCTCGTCAATGCCATCCTCCGCCGGCTCGGCCGCGAGAAGGAGCAGGTGCTTGATGCGATCGGCAAGGTCGCGCCGATGCCGGCCTGGTTCATCGCCAGGTTGGAAAAGGCCTATGGCCGGGACGCGGCGCTGGCGATTTCGGAATCCCAGCTCGAACCGGCCGCAATCGATCTGACCGTCAAGTCCGACCCGGAAGGCTGGGCGAAGCGGCTTACCGGCGTCGTCCTGCCCACGGGCGGCGTGCGGCTCGCCGCCTTCGACGGCGGCATTCCTTCGCTCGAAGGCTTCGATGAGGGCGCGTGGTGGGTGCAGGATGCGGCAGCAAGCATCCCGGCCAAGCTGTTCGGCGATCTCTCCGGCAAACGCACCGCCGATCTCTGTGCTGCGCCCGGCGGCAAGACGGCGCAGCTCATCCTGGCCGGCGGCGCAGTCACCGCACTCGACCAGTCGGAAAGCCGGCTGAGACGGCTGCGCTCGAATCTCGACCGGCTCGGCCTCAAGGCGGAGACGATTGCGGCAGACCTGACGACATTCGAGCCGGCGGAACGCTTCGATGCGATCCTGCTCGACGCTCCCTGCTCTTCCACCGGCACGACACGCCGGCACCCTGACGTGTTGTGGACCAAGGGGCCTGAGGATATCGCCCGGCTGGCGGCGCTGCAGGAGCGGTTGCTGCGTCATGCGCTGACATTGCTGCAGCCGGGCGGCACACTGGTTTTTTCGAATTGTTCGCTCGATCCTGTCGAGGGTGAGGAAGTCGTCGCCCGTGTTCTTTCCGATACGGATGCGGTCGAGCGCGTTCCGATCGGCGCCGGCGACTGGCCCGGCCTTGAGGCGGCGATTACGCCGCTCGGCGAATTCCGTACGCTTCCCACCATGCTGAAAATGCCTGATGGCATCGGCTCCGGCCTCGACGGCTTCTATGCGGTTGTGCTGCGGCGCGTGGCCTGATTGCAAGGCTTGAGCGCGCGCGGCGAGCCTGCATTATACGAGGTGCTTCATAGCCTCGGGTCACGCATGCCCTTTTCCAAAACCGTCCCCACGATTTCAGGCGAAACGCGTTAATTTGCGTATATTCGAACCTTGTCACGAATTAATTCATTGTGGACGATGAAATCGGCCGCTTTTCACCTATTCTTAACCACGAGGGTCAATAGACAATAGAATATGCAGTCCGGTCGGCGTTTTGCGAGCATGTATGTTCGGGAGGCTTGGCGGCGCGCCTTGCGCCGCGTCGCGTTGCTGCGCCTGAAGCTCTTTCGTCATTCGATCAAGGTGCCCGAGCGTCTGATCGTCGCGCCGACCGATCTCCGCAGCATCGATCCACATGTGGCCGACGAAATCCTCAACGGACGGTTTCTCCTGGCCGGGCGCATGCTGGAAACGAACGGAAAGTCGCCCTTCACCTTCACCCTGCCCTCGCGCCCCTTCGCGACGCGTCTTCACAGCTTCGGCTGGCTGCGGCATATGCGGGCGAACAAGACRGAGCGTAGTTCGGCTGCGGCCCGCGCGATCGTCGACAGCTGGCTTTCCATCCATGCCGGTCGCATGGAGGGGATTGCCTGGGAGATCGACGTCACCGCCCAACGCGTTATCGCCTGGCTGTCGCATTCGCCGGTGGTGCTGCAGAACGCCGACCGCGGCTTCTATCGCCGCTTCATGAAGTCGCTGGCGTTCCAGGTGAGGTTCCTGCACCGCATGGCGCCGTTCACCCTCGGCGGGTTGGAGCTGTTTCGGCTGCGTATCGCGCTCGCCATGGCCTCCGTCGCCATGCCGGCGCGCGCCTCCACGCTGAGAAGGGCGGCGCAGGCACTCGACCGCGAATTCGATAGCCAGATTCTATCAGATGGCGGCCATGTCTCGCGCAATCCGCGCGTCGGGCTGGAATTGCTGCTCGATCTGCTGCCGCTCAGGCAGACCTATGTCAATCTCGGCCATGACCTGCCGCAGAAGCTGATCTCCGGCATAGACCGGATGTATCCGGCATTGCGGTTCTTTCGCCATCAGGACGGAGACCTTGCGCTGTTCAACGGGGCAACCTCGACGCTCGCAAACGAGCTGATGTCGGTGCTGCGATATGACGAGACCGCCGGCCAGCCGTTCAAGGCTTTGCCGCAGTCGCGCTATCAGCGGCTTTCCGGGGGAAAGACGGTGATTATTGCCGATACCGGCACGCCGCCTTCGGGAGGCGCACTTCGGACCGTGCATGCCGGCAGCCTCTCCTTCGAGATGTCGTCCGGCCGTCATCGCTTCATCGTCAATTCCGGTTCGCCGAAATTTGCCGGGCATCGTTATGTCCAGATGGCGCGCACGACGGCGGCGCATTCCACCGTCATCCTCAACGACACGTCGTCCAGCCGTTTTTCGCCCTCACCCTTCCTTAGTCACGCCATCACCGAACCGGTGAGAACCATCACTGTCGAGCGCGCCGAAACCGAGGACGGACGCGACGGCATCAAGCTCAGCCATGACGGCTATCTCAGGGTGTTCGGGGTGCTGCACGAGCGTGAGCTGACACTCAATGCCGCAGGCTCGATCGTGACAGGCCGCGACCGGCTCGTTGTCCGCGAAGGATATGAGCATGACGAACCTCTGAAGGCTGTCGCCCGTTTTCATATCCATCCCTCGATCGTCCTGCATCAGAGTGACGGGGAGTCCGTGCTGCTGACAGCGCCGGACGGCGAAAGCTGGCTGTTTTCGGCGCCCGGCAATGAGGTGCTGATCGCTGAGGACATCTTCTTTGCCGACAGCTCCGGCATCTGCGGTTCGGACCAGATCGAAATCGACTTCGATCTTGCCGAAAAGACGGAAATCCGCTGGTTCCTATCTCGTAAAAGCTAGAGGCGGAGGATTTTAGGCCGAGTGGCCAAAGATTGGGATCGCATCCACAGCAAGGAAGCAAGGTATGATGCCATCCAAAAATGGCTCGTGCTTTTCGTCATCTGCTCTGACGCCTGTTTGCGCGGCGGCAAACCTGTGCTAACGCGGCGCCAGCATGCGAACATCCCTTGCGGATGTCCTCCCGAAGCCCGAACGGAGAAGGTTTCATGGCCGTCATTTCCAAGAAGATCCCCGCCCCCGACAAGGTCGAAATCAAGACCGCGCTCATCTCCGTCTTCGACAAGACCGGGATCGTCGAACTCGCCCACGCCTTGTCTGCCAGAGGTGTGCGCCTGCTTTCGACCGGCGGCACCTATAAAGCGATCGCTGCGGCCGGTCTTGCCGTCACCGATGTCTCCGAAATCACCGGTTTTCCCGAGATCATGGACGGACGCGTCAAGACGTTGCACCCAATGGTGCATGGCGGCCTGCTGGCGATCCGTGACGACGGCGAACACCAGGATGCGATGAAAACACACGGCATCGAGGGCATCGACCTCGCCGTCATCAACCTCTATCCCTTCGAGGAGGTGCGCGCGGCCGGCGGCGACTATCCGACGACGGTCGAGAATATCGACATCGGCGGTCCGGCGATGATCCGCGCATCGGCCAAGAACCATGCCTATGTGACGACCTTGACCGATCCGGCCGATTATGCCGAGCTGCTGGAGCAGCTTTCCGCAGATGACGGCAAGACCGCCTATGCCTTCCGCCAGCGTATGGCCGCCAAGGCCTATGCCCGCACCGCCGCCTATGATGCAATGATCTCCAACTGGTTCGCTGAGGCGCTGTCGATCGACACGCCGCGTCACCGGGTGATCGGCGGCGCGCTGAAGGAAGAGATGCGCTACGGCGAAAACCCGCATCAGAAGGCTGCCTTCTATGTGACCGGCGAGAAGCGTCCGGGTGTTTCGACGGCCGCTCTTCTCCAGGGCAAGCAGCTCTCCTACAACAACATCAACGATACGGATGCCGCCTACGAACTCGTCGCCGAGTTCCTGCCTGAGAAGGCGCCGGCCTGCGCGATCATCAAGCACGCCAATCCCTGCGGCGTCGCCACCGGATCCAGCCTGGTCGAGGCCTATCAGCGGGCGCTCGCCTGCGATTCCGTTTCCGCCTTCGGCGGCATTATCGCGCTCAACCGGACGCTGGATGCCGAAACGGCTGAGGAGATCGTCAAGCTCTTCACCGAAGTGATCATCGCGCCCGATGTCACGGAAGAGGCAAAGGCGATCGTCGCCCGTAAGCCGAACCTGCGGCTATTGTCCGCTGGTGGCCTGCCCGATCCGCGTGCGGCGGGCCTGACGGCGAAGACCGTTTCCGGCGGCCTGCTCGTCCAGAGCCGCGACAACGGCATGGTCGAGGATCTGGAACTCAAGGTCGTCACCAAACGCGCGCCGACGGCACGGGAACTTGATGACATGAAGTTTGCCTTCAAGGTCGGCAAACATGTGAAATCGAATGCCGTGGTCTATGCCAAGGACGGCCAGACCGCCGGTATCGGCGCCGGCCAGATGAGCCGCGTCGATTCCGCCCGCATCGCCGCGCTGAAGGCCGAAGAGGCAGCCAAGGCGCTTGGCCTTGCAGTGCCGATGACACACGGCTCGGCGGTCGCCTCCGAGGCCTTCCTGCCTTTTGCCGACGGTCTTCTGTCGATGATCGCCGCAGGGGCGACAGCGGTTATCCAGCCGGGCGGCTCGATGCGCGACCAGGAAGTCATCGATGCCGCCAACGAACACGGCGTCGCAATGGTCTTTACCGGCATGCGCCATTTCCGGCACTGAGTGATTGCGACTGCATAATTCCTTTAAATCGAAATCGATTTAAGGATGAAATTATGCAGCAACTCAAAGTGCTACAGCGTCCTTTGCGCGTCTTAAAAGACGCGCGGCGCTGTAGCCGCCGGCCAGGGCAGAGCTGATTGCTATGCCCGATCGGCCGGATAGGGTGTGCGGAACAAGAGCACCAGTCCGCCGGCAAGAAACAGGATCAGCGTTGCCATCCCGAGCCGCGGTGATCCGCTCATATAGGTCATCAGCGAGAAGAGCAGCGTCGCCATGAAACTCGTGGCGCGGCCCGAAAGTGCATAGATGCCGAAGTAGCGGCCGGCTTCCTCCGGACTGACGCTGCGGGCGAGATAGGAGCGCGACGAGGCTTGCACCGGCCCGAAGGCGAGCCCGATCAGCAGACCGTAAAGGATATAGGCCTTTTCCGCCGCAGTACCGAAAAGGCCGCCGGAATCGGCGGTCGGCAGCGGCATCAGTCCGAACAGGGTGTAACCCGGTCCTGTCGAGATGATGCCGATGGTGGCGAGAAGCAGCATGGTGAGGCTGATGACGACAGTCACCTTCGAACCGACGCTCTTATCGACGCGGCCGGCGATCAGGCAGCCGAAGATCGCGACTACATTTAGGATGATACCGTAGATACCGATCTCGATCGTCGCCCAGCCGAACATGCCGGCCGCGAAGATACCACCAAGGATCAGCAGGCCGTTGACGCCGTCTTGATAGATCATGCGGGCGATGAGGAATGTCAGGATGCCGCGGCGTTCTCTGAGTTCGCCAAGCGTGTTTCTGAGTTCTCGCAAGCCGGAGCGGACGGCGATGCCGAAGGGAAGACCCCTGCCGACGTCCGGCGTGAAGAAGAACATCGGCAGGATGAAGATCAGATACCAGACGGCCGAGATCGGCCCGGTGATACGTGCATCCTGGCCGGTCTCAGGATTAAGACCGAATAGCGGATCGAGACCGAGGATGGTCTTGCCGGTCTCGGGGCTCGCCGCCAAAAGCGTCACGACGGCAATGAGCACGATTATGCCGCCGAGGTAACCGAGCCCCCAGGCGGTGTTGGAGAGCTTGCCGACCTCGTGCTTGCCGACCAGGCGCGGCATCATCGAATCGTTGAAGACGATCGAGAACTCAGCCGAGATCGAGGCGAGGATCATGAAAATGACGGGATAGACAACAGGCGAACCGGGGGCTGCGAACCACAGGCAGAAGAGGCTGGCGATCTTGATGATCGCGAAGAAGCCGATCCAGGGTTTGCGTGCGCCGGACTGGTCGGCGATCGAGCCGAGGACGGGTGAGAGCAGGGCGATGATCACCGAGGAGATCGTCGCCATATTGCTCCACGTCGTCTGCGCGGAAACCGGGTCATCGGTCAGGCGGGACACGAAATAGGGTCCGAAGATAAAGGTTGTGACCACGGTGAAGAAGGGTTGTGCTGCCCAATCGAAGAACATCCACCCCCAGATGCCCTTCTCCGTGGCCTTCGGCGGTTGCGTTCCTGTCCAGTCAATGCGATTCAACATCCGCTCCTTCTTTTGACGCGGACTGTCTCACCTCGCCCGGTCGCGCGCAAGATCGGTCAGGATACCTGCAGCAACGGTAATACGCGCAAGATTGGGATCGCCGCCGTCGCTGAGGGTTGAAAGCTCCTCGAGGATGCGGTTGATGCGGATGCGATCCTGCGCGTGCCAGGCTTGAACCGGAAGCTTTTCCTTGCCGTGATCGGAAAGGGCCGAGATGACGATGTCGCGCCTTGCGCTGGCGATCTGGTCGATGCTGCGGGCAAGCGCCAAATTCTCGTAATGGTCCGAGGTGAGGATCCGCCCGCCAGCCGCCAGCAATCTGCCGATACGGAAGGTCTGCGACACCGCGAAGTAGTTTTCGGCGGCGCGCACCAGGGGCTCGCCGGTGCGTTCGGCAATCTGCATGATCTCAGGCACCAGCGCGAAGCTCTGCAGGTTGGCGATCTCGGCCGCGAGTTTCTCGGGCACGCCCGCCTGGCTATATTCCGCTTGGCGCGGGGCGGCATCGCCGGCCGACTGTTCGGCGAAGGCTGGCTTCAGTTTCTTCAGAGCGGCCTGCAGCCGGCTAATCACTTCTGCCATATCCGCCTTGGTCATGCCGGTCTTCAAGAGCAGCCGCGTCAGAACGGTAAAGCTATGGCTGATCTCCTCGTAGATCCGGTTCTGCATATCGCCGGAAACCTTGCCGTCGAGAGCGTCGGTTTCGGCCCAGAGCCGGGTCAGGTCGAAACCGTCGCGGGCAACGATTGCGGCGCGCACCACTTCCGGTGCCGAAGCTGCCGTCGCGTCCATCATGGCGACGGTGAAGCTTGGTCCGCCACGGTTGATCGCTTCGTTGGCAAGCACGGTCGCGACGATTTCGCGCTTCAGGCGGTGAGTGGTGATATCTCCGGCATTCGACTTCTGCATCTTCACAGGGAAATAATTCAAAAGCGTCGCGATGAAATAGGGATCGTCCGGCAGATCGCTTGCGGCCAGCGCGTCGAAGAGCACGATCTTGGCATAAGATACCAGCACACCGATTTCCGGCCGCGTCAGCGGCTTGCCGGCCGTATAGCGTTCGGCCAGGGTCTGGTCGTCCGGCAGCGTCTCGACCTTGCGGTTCAGCTGGCCGGCGCCCTCGAGCACAGTCATGAAGCGGCCGAGCTGCAGACCGTTTGCCGTGCCCTTGCGTTCGGTCAGTGAGATCGCCAGGGACTGCAGGTAGTTGTTGCGCAGCACCAGGGTCGCCACTTCGCCGGTCATCGAAGAAAGAAGCTGGTCGCGTTTTGCGCGCGTCAGGCGCCCGTCATGCATGGCGGCTGCCAACGCGATCTTGATGTTGACCTCGACGTCCGAGGTGTTGACGCCGGCCGAGTTGTCGATGGCGTCGGAGTTGCAGCGCCCGCCCTTCAGACCGTAGGCGATGCGGCCCTTCTGGGTAACGCCGAGGTTTGCGCCTTCGCCGATCACCTTGGCACGCACTTCCACCGCGGTGATGCGGATCGGGTCGTTGGCGCGGTCGCCGACTTCGGTGTCGGTTTCGGACGGCGCTTTCACATAGGTGCCGATGCCGCCGAACCAGAGCAGGTCGACCGGGCTCTTCAGGATCGCCATCATGATCTCGAAGGGCGTGGCTACGGCCTTGTCGATGCCGATCGCGGCAACCGCTTCCGGCGTCAGCGTGACCGATTTCGCGGCGCGGGAAATGATCATCGCACCCTTCGACAGCACGCTCTTGTCGAAATCCTGCCAGCTTGAACGCGGCAGGTCGAAGAGCCGCTGGCGTTCGGCCAGCGTCTTTTCCATATCGGGGTCGGGATCGATGATGATGTCGCGGTGATCGAAGGCTGATATGAGCCGGATTTTGGGAGAGAGCAGCATGCCGTTGCCGAAGACGTCGCCCGACATGTCGCCGACGCCGGCGACGGTGAAGGGCGTCGTCTGGATATCGGTGTCCATTTCTCGGAAATGGCGTTTCACGGTTTCCCAGGCGCCGCGGGCAGTGATGCCCATCTTCTTATGGTCGTAACCGGCCGAGCCGCCGGAGGCAAAGGCGTCGTCCAGCCAGAAGCCGGCTTCCTGCGCCAAGGCATTGGCGGTGTCGGAGAAGGTCGCAGTGCCCTTGTCGGCGGCGACGACGAAATAGGGGTCATCACCATCGAGCCTGACCGTATCCTTCGGCGGCACGATATCGGCGCCCGATATATTATCGGTGATCGAAAGCAGCGTGCGGATGTAGGTCTTGTAAGCTTCACGGCCGGCATTGAAGATCTCGTCGCGGCTGCCGCCGACAGGAAGCTTCTTCGGATAAAAACCACCCTTGGCGCCGACCGGCACGATCACCGCGTTCTTGACCTGCTGGGCCTTGACGAGGCCGAGCACTTCGGTGCGGTAATCCTCGGCGCGATCCGACCAGCGAAGGCCGCCGCGCGCCACCTTGCCGAAGCGCAGGTGAACGCCTTCGACCTCGACGCCATAGACGAACATCTCGCGGAAGGGTTTCGGCTGCGGCAATCCGTCCACCAGATGCGGATCGAGCTTGAAGGCCAGCATCGGCTTCGGCGAGCCGTCCGGGTTCTTCTGGAAATAATTGGTGCGCAGCGTCGCATCGACGATATTGACGTAGCGGCGCAGGATGCGATCGTCGTCAAGGCTCGGCACGTTTGCAAGCTCGGTCTCGATCGCCTGATGCAATTCGGCAAGCTTCTTCACGCGAGCCTTCTCCGAAAGCCTGGTGTCGAGCGTGTCATGGAAGAGACGGAAGATAGCAGCGGCGACACCGGGATATTTGTCGAGAGTCGTCGCGATATAATCCTGCGAATAGGCGATGCCGGCCTGCCGGAGATAACGCGCATAGGCGCGCAGAACATTCGTCTCGCGCGCCGAGAGCCCGGCCGAAAGGATCAGCCGGTTGAAGCTGTCATTGTCGATCGTGCCGGCGAAGGCGGCGACGAAGGCTTCCTCGAGGGCGGCGCCGTAACGCTGCAAGTCGATTTCGCCGCCGTTGCGGGCCTCGAGCTCCATGTCGTGCAACACGACGAGTTTGGTTTCTCCATCAGCGGCAGGCACCCCGATGTCGAAGGTGCGTTCGCTGACGACATTGAAGCCGAGATTCTCGAGGAGCGGCACTCGGCGCGACAGCGCCAGCTGGCCGCCGGCGTGAAAGATCTTCAAGGAAAGGGTGCGTCCCTGTTCCTCCTGGCGATGGTAGAACTGGATGCGAAGCGGCTCGCCGGCGGCGCAGGCGCCGATATCGGCGAGGTCGGCCACGGTTTCCTCCGGGGTGAAGGAATCCTGGAAGGCTTGGTCGACGGATATCTTCGGCGCCTTGGCCCCGGCCAACGCCTCGAAACGGTCGTCCCAGCGGGCCGTGATTTCGCGGATCGCCTGCTCGAGCTTTGCCTGCGGAATGCGCGGCGTCTTGCCGCCCGAGCGGCCGATGATGAAATGCACGCGCGCCACGCCCCCTTCCGGGAAAGCCGGGTAATAGGCAGAGACACGGCCGTCATAAACAGTCTTCAGATAGGTGCCGATCCGTTCGCGTACGATCGAGTCATATTCCTCGCGCGGCACGTAGATGATCACCGAGACGAAGCGGTCGAAATGGTCGATTCGCGGCAGGACGCGCACGCGCGGCCGATCGGCCAAGTCATTGATCTGTTCAGCAAAACTTGCAAGTAGCGTCGTGTCGATCTGGAAAAGGTCGTCGCGCGGATAGGACTCAAGCGTGTTGTCGAGCATGCGGCCGGAATGGCTCATCGGGTCGAAGCCGAAATGTTCCTTCACCTTCTCGATCTTGGAACGTAGCAGCGGGATTTCGGAGGCGAGCGAGGTATAGGCCGTCGAGGTGAAGAGGCCGACGATGCGCAGTTCGCCGGTGACGTTGCCCTCAGCGTCGAAGCGCTTGACGCCGACGTAGTCCATATAGGCCCGGCGATGGACGATCGATTTCACATTCGCCTTGGTGACGATCAGGAAGTCGGGGCCGTCGAGGAAGGCAAGGATCTCAGGCGTTGTCGTTACGGCGTCCTTGCCGGTGCGCAGCACCAATACATCGGGATTGGAAAGGATGCCGAGGCCAGCACCCTTGTCGCGCTCGACCTTGGCATTGCTCCCCTTGCCGGAATAGACATATTCCCGCATGCCGAGGAACGTGAAATTTTCATCGCGCAGCCAGGTCAGGAAAGCGACGGCTTCGTCGCGATCGGCCTTCTTCCGGCTGGCGCCATTGGCCGCAAGCTCTGCGATCACTCCGTCAATCTTGGAAAGCATCGGCTTCCAGTCGGAAACCGACAGGCGGACCTGTTCGAGCACTTTTTCGATGCGTTTGACGAGATCGGCGGCCTGGGCGGAATTGAGGGGCGCAATATGAAGCTGGATATGGCTGACGCGGTTGGCCGGATCGCTTGGGTGATCGGCGGAATAAAGCGCCGGCGCCTTGCCCTTCTCCATGATCAGGATGGGATGCACGGCCATGAACAGGTCGCGATAGGTGCTCGTCACTTCGCCCATGACCGATTCAAAAAGAAAAGGCATGTTCTGGTCGGTGACCGAAAGCACCGAGACCGCGATGCCGTCAGGCGTCACATCGGCAATGGTGTCGATGCCGACACGAGGCACCTTACCGTTCCAGGCGGCGAGCTCCTTTGCCGAATGCACGGCGGAGAGTGCCAGCATCTCCGGCGTGTAGAGTTCGAGATCGTCATTGCTTGCCCGGCCGAAGAGAATTTCCGGATCGAGATGCGCGTCACCCGTCGCCTTGGCGATCTTGCGCGCGCTTTCGATCTGCTTTTCCCGTTTCGGATTGTTTCTGGCAGCCATGGATCGCCTCCCTCAATGTCTGATTTTTCGCAAGCTAGCAGAAGATTCTTCGAAAAAATCTCTAAAAGAGCGGACCGAAGGATTGTTTTGATGCTTTTTTGGCGCTGGAAATGAGAAATTGTAAGAGATTTTCCGCTTTCGTCGCCAAACGAAAGGGAAAGTCCCGTCTCCCGGTTTTTCGTCCCGGCGAACATTTCCACGCTCGCATGAAGAATGGTTGACAGCGTGGCGTCAAAAAGATCATCAAACGCGGTCATCATTCGGATCTTGGGTATCATGTCGGAAAATGCAGCGGGCGCAGTCATCGTCATTTCCAGCCATGTGGTGCGTGGCTCGGTCGGAAACCGGGCAGCCGTCTTTGCATTGGAGACGCTCGGTCATCCGGTCTGGGCCATGCCGACCATCGTGCTGCCCTGGCATCCCGGCCACGGCCGCTCGACGCGGCTGACTTTTGCGGAAACGGATTTCGACGCGGCGATCGACGATCTGATCCGCGCGCCCTGGATCGGCGAAGTCAAGGCGGTGCTTTCGGGCTATTTCGGCAATGCCGCCCAGGCGCGCTCCGTCGCTCGGCTGATCGGTGCGCTCCGGCAAAACAATCCCGAGCTGCTCTATGTCTGCGATCCCGTCATGGGCGATCTCGGCGGCCTTTACGTGCCGGAAGCAACTGCAGAGGCTATTCGCGATCATCTCATTCCGCTTGCCTCGCTCGCGACGCCGAACCGGTACGAGCTTGCATGGCTTTCGGGGGCGGCCCTCGAAGACAACAGTACGATCATGGAGGCGGCGCTCGCGCTCGGACCATCGCGCATGCTCGTCACTTCAGCCGTGCCGATGATGGCGGGCGGTACCGGCAATCTTTATCTTTCCGGTCGCCACGCGCTTCTTGCCGAGCACCGTGTCGTCGAAAACCCGCCGAATGGTCTCGGCGACCTGCTCGCCGCCGTCTTCCTGTCGCGCCTGCTTTCCGGGCTCGAGGACGAAAAGGCGCTGCAGCTTGCCACCGCCAGCGTCTTCGAGGTGCTTGCGCGGGCCGTCAAGCGCGGCAGCAACGAGTTGATGCTGGCAAGCGATGCTTCCAGCCTTTCAACGCCGATGGCCATGGTGCAGATGCGCCGGCTCGTGCACCCGGCGCAGCGGCGGAAAAAGTGACGCATCTGCCAATATGTTCATTTTGCGGTGCAGCAGTTGATCTTGTCGTCCGCGCGCGCTAATCCAGAAGCATGCAGCGTTTTCCAAACCCTCTTCTGGACGGCTATCGCAACTTCATGAACGGGCGCTATTCCGACGCCCGCGACAGGTATCGGCAGCTTGCCGAAAACGGTCAAAGTCCCCATACGCTTGTCATTGCCTGTTCGGATTCTCGCGCGGCACCGGAGCTGATCTTCGATGCCGGCCCGGGCGAGCTCTTCGTCATCCGCAACGTCGCCAACATGGTGCCGCCCTACGAGCCGGATGGCCATTTTCATTCGACGTCGGCCGCACTCGAATTTGCCGTGCAGGTGCTGAAGGTCTCGGATATCGTCGTGATGGGTCACGGCCGCTGCGGTGGCATCCGCGCTGCGCTCGATCCGAATGCCGAGCCATTGTCGCCCGGTGACTTCATCGGCCGCTGGATGTCGCTGGTCAAACCTGCCGCCGAGCAGATCCAGAGCAACGACGTGATGACGGCCGCCGAGCGGCAGACGGCGCTGGAGCGTGTCTCCATCCGCAATTCAATCAACAATCTCAGAAGCTTCCCCGATATCAAGGCTCTCGAGGAGGCGGGAAACCTTCATCTCCACGGCGCCTGGTTCGACATTTCTACCGGTGAACTGTGGGTCATGGACGCCGAGACACGCGACTTCATTCGTCCCGAAATCTAGGGACATGCCAGTTTATCACTTTTTTAAGGATTGTTGTTAAGCTCGCCGTCAATTGGTCGGGTACGACCGAGGTTTTGATCACCGTGGCGATTGGCGATGAAGTTCGAAACCATCAAAAAGGTTATCCTGGCCGCTATCATGCTGCCCTTCGTCTTCATGCTCATCGAAGGCGTCGTCGTCATACGTTCTTCGGTCACACAATACAGGAACCTTGAAAAGGACCGGCAGTTCGCCGATGTGCTTGCCCGTGGCGGGTCCATCGCCGCCACCGAGATCCTGAGTGAAATCGGCGCCACCCGCCGCTACCTCGCACGTCCAAACAGCCGGACTGCCGCCGACATGTTGCAAAGCCGGGTGACGCTCGATCGGGAGCGCCGCGCTTTTTATGCCAGCCTGCCCTCCCGCGATGCGCTCGACGAGGGGCTCGTCGGCGAATTATCGATTCTCAGCCTTGCCTACAGCCGCATCATCGCTGCGCGCAGCGCCGTCGACCAGGGGCGTTATACCGGCAGCGATCCCGGTTCCATCTACTGGTATGCGGCTCTCAAGCAGCTTGCTGTCGTCGATGCGCTCTCACCGCTGATCAGCGATCCGGTGCTGCTTGAGAAATCCAACCAGCTGATGGGCATCCTGCTCACCTATTACGGCGAAAGGCTAATTACCGGCGTTGGCACCCGCTACCTCGATCACGGTGTTTCCGCCAGATTGCCGGTAGAGCTCTTCGTGCAGGGCAAGGTCATGCTCGGCGAGGGCATGGATCATATGGTCTTCCATTCCTCCGCGCCGATCGTGCGCGACATCGTTGCCTATCTCGGCCGCAGCAACCAGGTGAAGGCGAATGCGATCACCGATGCCATTCTCGCCGGATCGCGGCCGACAGGCGCCGTGCATGACGTCTGGGCCGCTGCGCAGAGCGAACGCATGACCTTCCTGCAGCAGAAGATGATCGAGGCCGCAAAAGATATTCACGAGACCGGCGAAAATCTTTCCATGCGCTCGCACATTCACCTGACGCGGATCCTGGCGCTGTGTGCCGGCCTGCTGATTCTCGCCACATTGGTGATGGTGCTGGCGGCAAAGGGGCTGCGGCTGATCGACCGGCTGACGCAGGATAGGGAGGCGCTGGTGGGCGAGTTGCGTAGCGCCGCCCAGACCGATCTTCTGACCGGTCTTTACAACAGGCGCGGCTTCGAGGTCGCTGCATCTGCGCTTCTCACACAGGCCGAGCATGGATCACGCTGGATTTCCGTTGTGCTCTTCGACCTCGATCATTTCAAAAAGATCAACGATATCAACGGGCATGACGCCGGCGATGCCGTACTCCGGCAGGTCGCGGGCGTTGCACGTGAGAATTTTCGTTCCTTCGATCTCTTGGTGCGCCATGGCGGCGAGGAGTTCCTGGCGCTTCTGCCGGATTCGACGCCTGACGATGCCGCAATCGTTGCCGAGCGCGTGCGGCTGGCAATCGAGGCGGCGGAAATCCCGCTGCCGAGCGGCGATGTTCTCAAGGTGACGGCGAGTTTCGGGTGCGCCGGACGGCCAAATGAAGCCTCCAACCGGAACTTCGAGGATCTGGTCAAACGTGCCGATCTGGCGCTTTATGCCGCCAAGGCCTCCGGCCGCAACTGCGTCATCTCGGGACCGACCCTGCCGGCCCCGGCCCAGGAGGAGCGACGCAAGGCGGCGTCGGGCGGCGGCTTTGATTTCCGCAAATGAAAAACGCCGCATGTCGCAGCGGCGTTTTCGGGTATGGGTGTCGATGAAGGCTTATCTACCGAGAAGGCCTACCTGCCGTCGATCTCCTGGCCGATATAGGCGATCGCCTGCTGGTAGACGCTGGCGGCGTTCCAGCCCTGGATGGCGACGAAATTGGGCTCTCCAGGCTGATAGCCGGCGCCGGCGCGCCAGCCATGGCCCTTGAGGAAATTCGCTGTCGAGGCTAGCGCGTCGGCGCGGGAACCGACCATGTCGACGCGGCCGTCGCCGTCGCCGTCGGCGCCGAAGCGCACGACATTGCGCGGCAGAAACTGCGTCTGGCCGATTTCACCATGGGCGGCACCCTTGGCCTGAGGGCTCAGATACCCCTCGGAGACGAGTTGGAGCGCGGCATAGAGCTGGTCGGTGAAATATTCAGAACGGCGGCAGTCATAGGCCAGGGTCGAAACAGCCGATAGCGTATGCTGGTTGCCCATATAGCTGCCAAAACCGGTCTCCATGCCCCAGATCGCAATTAGCGGGCCGGCCGGAACGCCGAAACGACGCTCTATCGAGGCAAAAAGCGCCTGGTTGGCGGCCTTCATGCTGCGGCCGCGGGAGATGACCGTGGCGCCGCCGCGTTTCTGCATGAAAGCGTCGAAGGAGAGCTTGAAGCTCTTCTGGCCGCGGTCGGCGGCGATCGTCGGCTTGTTGTAATTGACGTTGGCGAAGGCGCGGTCGAGGACCGAGCGGCTGACGCCGTTTGCCGCCGCTTCCTGCTTGAAATCGGCGACCCAGGCAGTGAAGCCGCTGCTATTATTGCCGCATTGGGCGCTCTGGGCCGCTGCCGGCAGCGCGTGGAGAACGCCGGCTGCCGTAAACGCCGCCAGAAGGAATGTTGTCATGCGCATGAGGAACCCCGCTCCGGTCTGCTGAAGCGCGCCGCGGCCGATCGGGACCATGCGACGCGCTTTAAATCTTCGTTCTGTTCATGTCGTTGCCCCAAAACCGCTACACGGTCTCGGGCGGCATAGCTTGGCTTGACGCCGGGCAGAATGCCAGCCGAAGGCGATTTTGTCACGATCACCTTTTAGTAAGCGCTTATGGATAGAGGGCGCCTACGGCTCGGCAAAAAGCCCTGCCTTCATCAGCAGGGCTTTAGCATATTATGGTTTACAAATGGTATCAGGCGGCCTGCTTGCGCGGCTTGACAAGGCCGCGATTGACGAGCAGCTCGGCGATCTGAATGGCGTTCAACGCAGCACCCTTGCGCAGGTTGTCGGAGACTACCCAGATATTGAGGCCGTTTTCGACCGTTGCATCCTCGCGGATGCGCGAGATGTAAGTCGCATCCTCGCCCGCCGATTCATATGGCGTGATGTAGCCGCCGTCCTCGCGCTTGTCGATGACGAGGCAGCCTGGTGCATCGCGCAGGATGTCGCGGGCCTGGTCGGCAGTGATCTCGTTTTCGAATTCGATGTTGACCGATTCCGAATGACCGATGAAAACCGGCACACGCACCGCCGTGCAGGTGACCTTGATCTTCGGGTCGAGCATCTTCTTCGTCTCGGCCAGCACCTTCCATTCTTCCTTGGTGTAGCCGTCCTCCATGAAGACGTCGATGTGCGGGATGACGTTAAAGGCGATACGCTTGGTGAACTTCTTGTTCTCGATCGGATCGGCCACGAAGACGGCGCGCGTCTGGTTGAACAGCTCGTCCATGCCGTCCTTGCCGGCGCCGGAGACCGACTGGTAGGTCGAGATGACGACACGCTTGATCTTGGCGAAGTCGTGCAACGGCTTCAGCGCCACCACCAGCTGGGCGGTCGAGCAATTCGGATTGGCGATGATGTTGCGCTTGGTGAACTGGCTGATGGCATCCGGGTTCACTTCCGGCACGATCAGCGGCACGTCGGCGTCGTAGCGCCAAGCCGAGGAATTGTCGATGACGATGCAGCCCTGCTGGCCGATCTTCGGCGAGAACTTCTTGGAGACCTCGCCGCCGGCCGACATCAGGCAGATGTCGGTATCGGAGAAATCGTAATTCTCCAGATTGGAGACCTTCAGCGTCCGGTCACCGTAGGAAACCTCGGTGCCCTGCGAACGCGAGGAGGCGAGTGCCACGACCTCATCGGCGGGGAAGCCTCGCTCGGAGAGGATGTTGAGCATCTCCCGGCCGACATTTCCGGTCGCTCCCGCAACTGCTACTTTGAAACCCATTTCTCAAGCTCTCTTTCTCTTCTCTCCTCTTGTCCGGTGAGGGGAAAGGCGCGATTAATCGCGTCTTCCTGTCCCCAGCCGAGCCGGGGAGAGAGCGGCAGGCCAGAGACGTCAGACGGTTTTCGTCGTCGTTTTGGCCTTGGTTTTGGCAGAAACCGGAACGGCAATGTCCACCCCGGCAACCCGTGCCCGGTCATTGCATTCGGCAATGGCGTGTTCGTCGCGAACCATGGAGATTCCTTTTCCGATGTTGCTCTTAGAAGGTTTTCCACAGGAGTCAAGGTTTTTGCGCTTAGAGCCCGCAGACGAAAGCGGCCGCCGCAATGCTGCGACGTTTTGTCATGCCGCTGTCATCCTCGGGAGGTATCCCGGCCCGGTTGTTAATGTCTGCAACGAAAACGGGGGTTTTCCATGCGTACGCTTCTTGCCGCCTTTGCGGCCACCACCATCCTTGCGGGCGCCGCTCAGGCGACGACGGTCTATCCGCTTGATCGCGCCACGATTCTTGCCGGTTCACCGTTTGATTTCAAGGTCGAGCTCAACAAGCAGGTCAAGCCTGAAGACGTAAAGATCACGGTCAATGGCCAGGACTACAAGACCGTGCTTGGGGGCGAGGCGCAGTTCGTCGAACTGGAAAAAGGCAAGGATGACAAGGCCCTCGGCTCCGCTATCCTGCTGCGCGGCCTGAAGATTTCCGCTCCGGGCGACTACAAGATCGAAGTCGCGACCGGAGACGAAGCGAAGTCCGTCACTTGGAACGTTTACGAAACAGCAGCCCAGCCGAAGGCCAAGAACATCATTTTCCTGCTGGGTGACGGGCTTTCCGTTGCGCATCGCACCGCTGCCCGCATCATGTCCAAGGGCATGACTGAAGGGAAGGCGAATGGCCGCCTGAATATGGACGATCTCGAGCGTATGGCTTTTATCGGCACGTCGGCGACGAATGCCGTCGATACGGATTCGGCCAACACCATGTCGGCCTACATGACGGGTCACAAGACGGCCGTCAACGCGATCGGCGTTTACGCGGACCGTACGCCGGCCTCGCTCGATGACCCGCGTGTTGAAACCTTCGCAGAAGCCGTTCGCCGCCTGACCAAGAAGTCGATCGGCATCGTTGCAACGGCCGAGGTTGAGGACGCCACGCCGGCGGCGGTTGTTTCCCACACCCGCAACCGCAACGACAAGGCCGACGTCGTCGGCATGCTGCTCGACGTCAAGCCGGAAGTCCTCCTTGGCGGTGGCTCGGCCTATTTCCTCGGCAAGGAAGTCCCCGGCTCCAAGCGCAAGGACAACCAGGACTACATCAAGCAGTTCCAGGATGCCGGCTACAAGCTTGCGACCGACAAGAACGAGCTCGCAGCCAATGCATCGGCTGAAGGCAATCTCCTCGGCCTCTTCCACACCGGCAATATGGACGTCACGCTTGATCGCGAGTTCCTGAAGAAGGGCACCGTCGACAAGTTCCCGAACCAGCCGGGCCTCGTCGCCATGACCAAGGTTGCGCTCGACCGCCTTTCCAAGAATCCCGATGGCTTCTTCCTGATGGTCGAAGGCTCCTCGATCGACAAAATGTCCCATCCGCTCGATTGGGATCGTGCCGTCATCGAAACCATCGAATTCGACCAGGCCATCGGCGTTGCCCGCGAATTCCAGAAGGCCCATCCGGACACGCTGATCGTCGTCACCGGCGACCACACGCATGGCGTATCCATCATCGGCACCGTCGATGATGAGAAGCCCGGCACGGAAATGCGCGAAAAGGTCGGGACCTATGCCGAGGCCGGCTTCCCGAACTACAAGGACGAAAACGGCGACGGCTATCCCGATAAGGTCGACGTCAGCCGCCGGCTGTTCCTGAGCGCCAATAACGGCCCCGATCACTACGAGACCTTCCGTCCGAAGCTCGATGGTCCGTTCGTTCCGGCTGTCCAGAACGAAAAGAAGGAATATGTCGCCAACGAGCAGTATAAGGATGTTCCCGGCGCGGTCTTCGTTCAGGGCAATATTCCGAAGAGCGGCGATAGTGGCGTCCACGCCGTCGACGACGTCGTCCTGCAGTCGGCTGGTCCGGGCGCTGAAGGCTTCCATGGTTACATGGAACAGAGCGACGTCTATCGCGTGCTCGCCGACACCTTCGCTCTCGGCGCCAAGCAGACGAACTGATCTCTAGATGCGGATGATTTTAGGCCGGCTCGGCCTAAAATCTGAATTCGCATCTAAATCAAAGAAATAGCGCATGATGTCGTCCGAAAACCGCGCACACTTTTCGGCATCATGCTCTGGCCCATCCGGCTAGGCCGCTTGCCGGCCTTGCCTCTTTCACCGATCATGGTCCCGGCCGTTAGCGGCCGGGATTTCATTCTTGGAGATCGCCATGGAAAAGCTCCCTTCGCTGCATCTCAGCCGCCGCGGCCTGATCGGCGCCATCGGTACGCTGGCCTTCGCCGCTATTGCTCGCCCGGGTTTTGCTGCGGATTCCTTGATCAGCTTCGATGAGCTTTACGGCAAGTTCGGCGTGCTCGGCCTCGAATTTTCAGACAAGGTGAAGCGCCTTGCCGGCAAAGACGTCAGCATGAAAGGTTTCATGGCGCCGCCATTGAAGGCTGAGGCCCGGTTCTTCGTGCTCACCGAGGTGCCGATGTCCCTCTGCCCCTTCTGCTYCTCGGATGCGGACTGGCCGGACAATATCGTCGTCGTCTATCTCTTGGAGAAACAGACCTTCGTGCAGCCGCGCCAGACGATCGAAGTGCGCGGCACGCTGGAATACGGTTCGTGGACGGATCCGGACACTGGCTTCGTCAGCCTGCTGCGGATCCGCCAGGCCGAATATTCCGCCGTCTAAACCGATATGCTCTCTCTCGATATCGAAAACCTGACCGTTGCCTTCCCGGGCCTGTCCTCGCCGGCACTGGCGATCGGCCGCCTGTCGATCGATGCAGGCAGCAGGGTCGCCATCACCGGGGCGTCCGGCTCCGGCAAGAGCACCTTCGTCAATATCGTTGCCGGACTGGAGCGCACACGGCAAGGCCGTATCCGCTGGAACGGCGAGGATATAGCGAGTTTTTCAGAAAGCCGGCGTGACCGGTTCCGTGCCGCCAATATCGGCCTGGTCATGCAGGAGTTCCATCTCTTCCACGGCCTGTCGGCGCTGGAGAACGTACTCCTGCCGGCGCGGCTTGCCGGCGCTGCCACAGTCGATGTCATCGAGCGGGGGCATGCGCTTTTGGGCACGGTCGGTCTTTCCCGACCCGGCCAGAAAATCGAAACCATGTCGCGCGGCGAGATGCAGCGCGTGGCGATCGGCCGGGCGCTGCTGCGCAAGCCCGGCGTCATCATCGCCGACGAGCCGACTGCAAGCCTCGATGCCGAAAGCGGCGAGGCGGTCGGCGATCTCCTCCTCGATCTTGCCATTGCCGAAGGCAGCACGCTGATTGTCGTTTCGCACGACCAGCGCTTGGTGGGCCGCCTCGACCGGCGCATCACCTTCGGCTCCGGCCGGATCAGCGAAGATTCCGCAGCAGCGGCGGGAGAGGCTGCATGATCCGCTTCATCCTTTCCGATCTTCGTCGCCTCTGGGCGGGATCGCTGGTGGTCGTGCTGCTGGTGGCGCTTGCGACCGCGCTCGGCGTTTGCGTCGTCCTGCAGGAGCGGGCGCTTCGTCTCGGCAGCGCGCGCGCCGCTGACAAGTTCGATCTTGTCATCGGCGCTGGCGGCAGCGAGACGCAGCTCGTGCTGTCCTCCGTCTTCCTGCAGCCTTCGCCGCTGCCGCTGATGCCGGGCGAGGTGCTCGGCAAGCTTGCCGCAGATCCGCGGGTCGATTGGGCAGCCCCGATCGGCTTCGGCGATTCCTTCTCCGGCTATCCGATCATCGGCACAACGACCACGCTGACGCAGAACCTGTCCGGCGGCTTAGCCGAAGGCAAGATTTTCGCGCGCGAGGGCGAGGCGGTGATCGGCGCTGCCGTCAAGCTGTCGCTCGGCGGCGAGATCAAGCCGATGCATGGGTCGCTGGAAGAGGGCGGCGAGACTCATACCGAGCTCGTCTATCACATCGCCGGCCGCTTGCGGCCGACCGGCACCGCCTGGGACCGAGCCATTCTCGTTCCCATCCAAGCCGTCTGGCACATTCATGGCATGGAGGCGGAGGAACATGAGGAGGACAGTGGGCACGAACATGAAGCGGCGTCCGGAACGGATAGCGTTGAACATGGCCATGAACATGAGAAGGCCGGCGCTGATCACGATGGGCATGGGCATCACGGGAAAGCCGATCCGGATGCCGCGCTTGATGAGACCTTGACTGCGGGCGCTCCCGGCCTTCCCGCCATTCTCGTCAAGCCGAAGACGATCGCCGATGCCTACAAGCTGCGGCAGGAATATCGCAGCGGCAATACCGTCGCTGTCTTTCCCGGCGAGGTGCTGACCAATCTCTACGCCACGCTCGGCGATGCCAAGCAGATCCTCGTCGCGGTCGCCTCAGGCGCGCAAGCTCTCGTCGGAGCCTCGCTGGTACTGGTCACGGTCATCCATATCGGCCAGCGCCGCCGTCAGATCGGCGCACTGAGGGCCTTCGGCGCCCCGCGCGGCGCGATTTTCGGCATCGTCTGGCTGGAATTCTTCTTCCTGGTGGCGGTTGGCATCGCACTCGGATTCGCGCTCGGTTATGTCGCGGCTCTCATCTTGTCCGGTATGTTCTCGCAAACGAGCGGGGTCGCCATGCCGGTCGTCTTCACTCGTGAAGACGTCGGGCTTGCAGCAGTGCTGCTTGCCTTTGCCGCAATTCTCGCTGCACTGCCGGCAGTGCTCGCTTATCGGCAATCGCCGGCGCAGGCGCTGAGAGCATAACGGATCCACGTCGCAAACCGCAGTGAAACCTGCTTTCAAACCTCCGGCAGCTCAATCGTCACGGACGGCCTGATGTGCGTGAGAACCGCGCCAATCTTAGACTAAAGTCATAATCCCAAAGCATCTCTCTTTTTGATCTGTCGTTTCTGGCACACTCTCGTCAGGCGTGTCGCGGCCAGGGGTATGCTTTGAGGAGAGTAGGTCGCGCGCGTGATCATCACTCTGTGGAGGACAGACAATGGCAAATGTCGCAAGCATCGACGGCGCGAAGGCCGGTCCGATGACCGGCGAGGAGAAGAAGGTCATCTTCGCCTCTTCGCTCGGCACCGTTTTCGAATGGTACGATTTCTATCTCTATGGCTCGCTCGCCACCTATATCGGCGCGACCTATTTCACCCAATATCCCGAGRCAACGCGCAACATCTTCACGCTGCTCGCCTTTGCCGCCGGCTTTCTGGTGCGCCCCTTCGGCGCGCTGGTGTTCGGCCGTCTCGGCGATCTCGTCGGCCGTAAATACACCTTCCTGATGACGATCATGATCATGGGTCTGTCGACCTTCCTCGTCGGCGTCCTGCCGGGTGCCGCCACCATCGGCATCGCAGCCCCGATCATCCTGATCGGGCTGCGCCTGCTCCAGGGTCTGGCGCTGGGCGGTGAATATGGCGGTGCGGCAACTTACGTCGCCGAACATGCGCCGAACGGGCGCCGCGGCTATTTCACCTCATGGATCCAGACGACGGCGACGCTCGGCCTGTTCCTGTCGCTCATCGTCATCGTCTTTGTTCAATATCTGATGGGTGCGGCCCAGTTCGCCGCCTGGGGCTGGCGCATTCCGTTCCTGGTCTCGGTCGTCCTGCTCGGCATTTCCGTCTGGATCCGCCTGAAGATGAACGAATCGCCGGCGTTCCAGCGCATGAAGGCGGAAGGCAAAGGCTCCAAGGCGCCGCTTACCGAGGCCTTCGGGACATGGAAAAATGCCAAGATCGCGATCATCGCGCTTCTCGGCGCTACCATGGGCCAGGCAGTCGTCTGGTACGGCGGCCAGTTCTATGCGCTGTTCTTCCTGCAGAACGTGCTGAAGGTGGACTTGTTCTCGGCCAACGTCATGGTCGCCATCGCACTTCTCCTCGGCACGCCGTTCTTCGTCATCTTCGGCGGTCTCTCCGACAAGATCGGCCGCAAGCCGATCATCATGGCAGGCCTTCTCATTGCGGCGGTGACCTATAATCCGCTGTTCAAGGCGATGACCTGGACGGCGAACCCGGCGCTGGCCGAAGCGCAGGCTTCGATCCGGGCAACGGTGACGGCTGATCCGGCCGATTGCAGGTTCCAGTTCAATCCGACCGGTACCGCGAAGTTCACCAGTTCCTGCGACGTGGCAACGGCGTTCCTGACGAGGAATTCGGTCCCTTACGACGTCGTGCCCGGTACCGCCGGACAGCCGGCAACGGTGAAGGTCGGCAACGCGACGATCCCAAGCTTTGACGTCGTCGCTGCCGGCGACAAGGCCAAGGGCATGACCGCCGCCTTCGAAAAGGGCGTCAACATCGCGCTCCATGATGCCGGCTACCCGCTGAACCGCGGCGCCGTCAAGGTGCCGGATGCCAAGCTCGATGCCTTCATCGCAGCCAATCCGGAACTGTCGCTCAATGCCGATGCCGTGCGCGCCGGCGAGAAGGAAACCGTACCAGCGGCCAAGCTGGTCGAGACCAAGCTGCTGACGGCGGATGAGGCCAATGGCGTCACCGACATGGCGGTCTACAACATCGCCAATGGCGGCACTTTCGCCATGGTTGCCGATCCGGCCCGGGTCAACTGGATCGGCACGATCGCCGTGCTGTTCGTCCTCGTCCTCTATGTGACGATGGTCTACGGCCCGATCGCCGCTCTGCTGGTCGAGCTTTTCCCGACCCGCATCCGCTATACCGGCATGTCGCTGCCCTATCACATCGGCAACGGCTGGTTCGGCGGCCTGCTGCCGGCGACAGCCTTCGCGATGAGCGCTGCCGCGGGTGATATATATTACGGTCTCTGGTACCCGATCATCTTTGCGTCGATCACACTGGTGATCGGCCTGATCTTCCTGCCGGAAACGAAGAACAGGGATATCCACGCCATGGATTGAGCGGCGGATTGAGGCCAATCCGCGCTTGAGAAAAAGGCCCGGCGCTCACAAGGCGCCGGGCTTTTCCATATTACAGCGCCGCACGTCTTTTCGGACGCGCAAAGGACGCTGTAACATTTTGAATTGCTGCATAATTTTATCCTTAAATCGATTCCGATCTAAGGAATTATGCAGTGCGAAACAGGCGCTTCGAGAGCGGCCAGCCGTCCGGTGCCAGCTTGAAGAGCAAGCCGCAGCGGGCAAAGACGATCGCCGTCAGCAGTGAGAACCAGGCGCCGAAGGCAAGGCCGGCGATCACGTCGCTCGGATAATGGGCGCCGACCATGACACGCGTCATGCCGAGCCAGATGGCGCAAGCGATGAAGGCAACGCGATAGCGCGGAAACAGCAGGGCAAAGGCGGCGAAGAAGGCGCCGACCGTGGTGGAATGGCCGGACGGGAAACTTTCGAAAGCGGAATGGCCCGAAAAGGGCGTGAAGGAAAACATGCCGTAGTCATGAAAATGATCGGGACGCGCCCTGCCTATCGCCCGCTTCAGCAGATTGGCGAGAAGCCCAGAGAAGACAACCGTGATGAAGAGATAAGCGCCGATCCAGCTGACATAAAGCGCTTGCGCCTTGGAGCGCGCCGTCTTCACAAGCTTGTAGCCTGCCCGGCCCTGAAAGAACAGCAAGATGCTGGTGTAGATCAGCCAAGCGGAATCGCCGAAACCGGTCAGCATCTCGCCGAGGTGCTTCACCGGCGCGGGAGCTTCGCTGGCGCCGATCGGCGCGTCGAAGAGCAGCATGGAGAGGATCACCGCATTGAGCGTGATGAAGAGGCAGGCCTGCCAACGCAAAGGCGGCATGCCGGCGCTACTCCGGCGCCAGCGCCTGTTCAGGGAAGCCCAAAATGCCCGCATTCCGTCGTCCGTTCGAATTTGCCCTAAAGTGCCACGACGCGCTAAGGACGCTCTATTATTTTGAATTGGCGCATAATCCATTGGAAGATCGTTTCCAATGTCGAGGTTATGCGCTCGTTAAAATCCGGCGCAAAAATACACGAGATTGTGGCCGAGGATAGTCGGTTTGGGATAATTCGACCAAGCCGATGCGGCTCGCGGCCTTGAGAAAAAAGCCCTCCGCAAGGTTCCTGCGAAAGGCCAGAACTGTTTCACGTGAAATATCAGGCGGAAAGCGTCTTGAACTCGGCGAGGATCGCATCGCCCATCTCGACGGTGCCGACCTGCCTTGCGCCATCGGCCATGATATCACCGGTGCGGATGCCCTTGTCGAGCACGTTGGCGATCGCCTTTTCCAGATCGTCGGCTTCCTTCACCAGATTGAAGGAGTAACGCAGGCACATGGCAAAGGAGGCGATCATGGCGATCGGATTGGCGATGCCCTTGCCGGCGATATCGGGGGCCGAGCCGTGTACCGGTTCGTAGAGCGCCTTGCGCTTGCCGGTCTTGCCGTCAGGCGCGCCGAGCGAGGCCGACGGCAGCATGCCGAGCGAGCCGGTCAGCATGGCGGCGACGTCGGAAAGCATGTCGCCGAAGAGGTTGTCGGTGACAATCACGTCGAACTGCTTGGGCTGGCGCACCAGCTGCATGCCGCCGGCATCGGCCAGCATGTGTTCGAGCTGGACGTCGGAATATTTCGCCTTGTGCGTCTCGGTCACCACCTGGTTCCAAAGCACGCCCGACTTCATGACGTTGCGCTTTTCCATGGAGCAGACGCGATTCTGCCGCGTGCGGGCCATTTCGAAGGCGACACCGGCGATGCGCTCGATCTCGTAGGTATCGTAGACCTGCGTGTCGATGCCGCGTTTCTGGCCATTGCCGAGGTCGATGATCTCCTTCGGTTCGCCGAAATAGACGCCGCCCGTCAGCTCGCGGATGATGAGGATGTCGAGGCCTTCGACCAGCTCCGGCTTCAGCGACGAGGCCGCAGAAAGGGCCGGGTAGCAGATGGCAGGACGCAGGTTCGCAAAGAGCTGCAGATCCTTGCGCAGGCGCAGCAGACCGGCTTCCGGGCGCACTTCGTAAGGCACGCTATCCCATTTCGGGCCGCCGACGGCGCCAAAGAGAACGGCATCGGCGGCAAGTGCCTTCTGCATGTCGGCTTCCGAGATCGCAGCGCCATGTGCATCATAGGCGCAACCGCCGACAAGGCCTTCGTCGGTGACGAAACCGGCATTCATCGCCTCGTTCATATAGGCGATGATCTTGCGGACCTCGCCCATGGCCTCGGGACCGATGCCGTCACCCGGCAACAGGAAAAGATTGCGCGCTGTCATGAAACCCTCCTGGGAAAAACTAGTTGCGGCTTCTTAGACCCCGGAAATGGGCATTTCAAGCGACGGAAGCGGTGAATCGGTACGCTTCGCTCTGAGCAGCGATGGTTGCTCCTGCGCCCGCAAACAGATTAGAACGGCAGCCCCGACCTTTATTTCCCTGGATGGTTCCCATGCCTTTCGCGCCTCTCCATCTCGACACGCCCTTGGTCCAGACGGCACCTGGCTACAGCGTCAGCGGCAAACCGCTCTGGCTGAAGCTCGATGCGCTGCAGCCTTCCGGCAGCTTCAAGCTGCGCGGCGTCGGACGGCKTTGCCAGCACGAGGTGGAAAATGGGGCGCGCGAGATCTTCTGTGCTTCCGGCGGCAATGCCGGCATTGCCGCGGCTTATGCCGGCCGGGCGCTTGGTGTGCCGGTCACGATCGTCGTGCCGGAGACGACGGCGGCCGATGTGCGGCAGACGATTGCCGCGACGGGCGCGAATGTCCTCGTTCACGGTTCGGTTTTCGATGAGGCCAATGCCCATGCAGTCGACCTCGCCCGGAGCCGAAAGGCGACTTATGTTCACCCCTTCGACCATCCGCTTCTGTGGGATGGCCATGCCACGCTGATCGACGAGGTGGTGGCGAAAGGTGCAAAATTCGATTGCGTCGTCACCAGCGTCGGCGGCGGCGGGCTGCTTGCCGGCATTGTCGAGGGATTGAAGCGAAACGGGCTTTCCGATGTGCCTGTTATCGCCGTCGAAACTGAAGGGGCGGCCTCGCTGAATGCCAGCCTCAAGGCGAGTGAGCGTATCACCCTTCCCGCCATTACCTCGATTGCCAATTCGCTCGGGGCGCGGCAGGTGGCGCAGCATGTCTTCGACCTGCCGAAGCAGCATCCGATCGAAAGTGTTGTCGTCAGCGACGCCGATGCCGTTGCCGCCTGCCTGAAATTTGCCGATGCGCAGCGCATTCTGGTCGAGCCGGCTTGCGGTGCGGCCCTTGCCGTTGCCGATGTGCATGCCGGGCTGCTTCAGCGCTTCGACAATCCGCTTATCGAAGTCTGCGGCGGCATCGGCGTGTCGCTCGAAAAGCTTGAGGCCTGGAAAGAGAAATTTCTCTGATGTGCCGCATAAGAAAAAGCCGGGCAAAAACCCGGCTTGATCGGTAACCGATTGGAGAGGCTCAGGCTGCCCAGGGGTGCGAAGCGGCGTTCTTCTTTTCGAAGCTGTCGATCGCCTTGCCCTTTTCCAGGGTCAGGCCGATATCGTCGAGACCGTTCAGCAGGCAGTGGCGCTTGAATTCGTCGAGATCGAACTTGATCAAGCCACCATCGGGGCCGGTGATCTCGAGATTCTCAAGATCGACGGTCAGGATGGCGTTGGAGCCGCGCGAGGCGTCGTCCATCAGCTTGTCGAGATCTTCCTGGCTGACCTTGATCGGCAGGATGCCGTTCTTGAAGCAGTTGTTGTAGAAAATATCGGCGAAGCTGGTCGAGATGACGCAGCGGATGCCGAAATCCAGAAGCGCCCAGGGGGCGTGCTCGCGCGAGGAGCCGCAGCCGAAATTGTCGCCGGCAACGAGGATCTTGGCATCGCGATAGGCCGGCTTGTTCAGCACGAAATCCGGGTTTTCTGAGCCGTCCTCATTGTAGCGGGCTTCCGCGAAGAGGCCGGTGCCGAGGCCGGTGCGCTTGATCGTCTTCAGATAATCCTTCGGAATGATCATGTCGGTGTCGACGTTGACGACCGGCAGCGGTGCTGCAACGCCCGTGAGCTTCACGAATTTATCCATGATCCATGCTCCATTTCAGCAAATCTACTTTCTGAATTTGCATCTAGTCCAGTTTTTCGCCGAAATGAAGGAGAATCTTTCACAGACGGCGGCCACGCGACGTTTCGCGCGATCCGCCGATTGCGCCTGTCCCCTTATTTGGACGGTGCGTTCAGGCCCCAGAGGACGCCGAACGGATCGCGAAGCTGGCCGTAGCGGTCGCCCCAGAACATCAGTTCGACCGGCATGACGACTTCGGCGCCGGCAGCAACCGCGCGATCCCACCAGAAATCGATATCGTCGATAACCAGCTGGATGGCGAAGCCTTCATGGCCTTTGAAAGGATGGCCGTATTCGGGATAGGCATCCGACAGCATGAGGGAGCTGCCGTTGATGTAGAGATGCACATGCATCGTTCGGCCGCTCTCGTCGACCGGCACGAGATATGCCTCTTCGGCGCCGAAAGCCTTCTTGTAGAATTCCGCAGCTTTCACCGCGCCGTCGACCGTCAGATAGGGCAGCAGGCCATTCTTGACCGGTGGCATCTTCGTCGGGTTGCTCTCTCTGTCGTCGTATCCATGCTCGTCCTCCATACGTTTTTCACGAGCCGGCAGAATGCCTGGCTGTTTCAAGGACGCATGATGGAATCTGGAGCCGACAGTGTCGGTCAAAATTTTTGGAAAATCCGGTGATCAGAGATCGATGATCGTACCGCGGCCGTCGTTCCACACGCGCATCTCCGGCTTACCATTGTTCGCCTTGGCGCGGACCGGAGCGGGCTTCATCTTCATCGAAAGCGCGCGTCCGACCATGAGCACGGTCAGGATGCCGCCGACGGCGAGCGTCACCGAAAAGGTGAGAAGCAGCATGGCCACGAAAACGGTGGCGCCGGCAAGCATGAGGAAGATGGAGCGAATGTTCTGCATGGTTAGAGACCTTTCTTCGGAAAGGAATGTGGTCCTTCTCTTTCCTCTCTGCAAGGCAAGCGTGGCTTTTTGTTGTTCTGCTCGATGTTCTGGAGTGGGCTGCTTGCTTCGGCTTTCAAAGCTTGGCACTAATTCGCCATGAGCCGAAACCCCGCGACCCGCTCCGCCCGCCTGCGCCGTTCGGTGCTGAGCGTGCCTGCCATCAATCCCCGCGCCCTCGAAAAAACCCATGCGGTCGATTGCGATGCGGTGATCTTCGATCTCGAGGATTCCGTGGCGCCGGAAAGGAAGGCGGAAGCGCGGGAAAATCTGAGGAATTTCTTTTCGGCTCGGCCGCTCCAAGGCAAGGAACGGATCATTCGCATCAATGACCTGTCGACCAATTTCGGCCTGGCGGACATGGAACTGGTAATCGCGCTCAATCCCGACGCCGTGCTGCTGCCGAAGGTCGACGAACCGCAGGATATAATGGCGGTCGGCGACCTTCTCTCCGAGGCGGATGCACCGGAAGATCTGCGTATCTGGGCGATGATCGAGACGCCGCGCGGCATCCTGAATGCGGCTGTTATCGCCGAAGCCGGGCGCACGCCGGGCTCGCGGCTCGATTGCCTCGTCGTCGGGCTCAACGACCTGCGCAAGGAAACCGGCGTGCTGCCACAGCCGGGGCGGAACTATCTCGTGCCGTGGCTGATGCAGGTCGTCCTTGCGGTCAGCGCCTACGGGCTCGATGCGATCGACAGCGTCTTCAACGATTTCAGGGACGAACAGGGTTTTGATGCCGAATGTCTGCAGGGCCGGGCGATGGGCTTTGCCGGCAAGATGCTGATCCATCCGGCGCAGATCGAGCCCGCCAACCATCATTTCGGCCCGGATCCGGCAGCGATTGCAGAAGCGGAGGCGATCATCGCGGCCTTTGCCGATCCCGCCTCCGACGGGCTGAACGTCATCAACGCAGGCGGGCGGATGGTCGAGCGGTTGCATCTTGTCCAGGCGGAAAGTCTGGTCCATAAAGCCCGCCTGATCGCAGCCCGCCAGGCTGCAGCACGAAAGACGATGTGATGAAACTCTACCGCTTCCTGACCGGTCCCGACGATGCTTCCTTCTGCCACAAGGTCACTGCCGCCCTCAACAAGGGCTGGTCGCTGGAGGGCTCGCCGACCTATGCCTTCAATGCCGCAACCGGCGCGATGCAGTGTGGTCAGGCCGTCGTCAAGCATGTCGAAGGCAAGGATTACCATCCTGAGATGAAGCTCTCCGAGCAGTGAGGCTCAGCGCATAACCCCGAAAATCGTAATCGATTTTCGGAGGATTATGCGTGATTGAAAGTGATGGAGCGTCCTTAGCGCGTCCTTTGGACGCGCGGCGCTCTAGCGCTCGGCGGCTTCCTCGGCGCTTGCCTCGATCCGCTCCATGTCATCGTCGCTCAGCCCGAAATGGTGGCCGATCTCGTGGATCAGGACGTGGGTGATGATATCGCCGAGCGTCTCGTCGTTCTCAGCCCAGTAATCGAGAATGGGGCGGCGGTAGAGGCGGATGCGGTTCGGCATCTCGCCGGTTTCCAGCGTGAAACGTTCGGAAATGCCCCTGCCCTCGAAAAGGCCGAGCAGATCGAAAGGGGTTTCCAGCGCCATGTCCTCGAAAACGTCGTCATCGGGGAAATCTTCGATCTCGATCGTGAGGTTGGTCGTCAGCTGGCGGAATTCATCCGGCAGATGGCTATAGGCCTCCATGGCCAGCGACTCGAAGGTGCTGATCGTCGGCGCATGGCGGTCCCGCCAATCATCGCTCTGGTCTATGCGGGCCATGAATATTCCTTCCTTTGCGGGCCCATATAGAACCTTTAGCGCCGATTTTCGAGTGCGGAATCAAAGGCAGGAATAAATTCATAGAAAATGCCCGTTGACTCTTCATTAGCTCTCTGGAATCTATAAGAACATAACAGGAACAAGACGGATCGGAGAACGCCATGGCGCAGCACGCCCTGGCGCGCGAGCGGCTTTTTGCGCTCCGCGAAACCATTGCCCGACTGGAGGGAAGGCCCGCGCCGGCGCTTGCCGCAGCGGAGCAGGAAGCCCTGGYGGAAGGACGCAAGACCCGCCAGGAGCGCATTCTGCCGCCCCTGCCGTTTGGGGTGGAGTTTCTCGACGGGGCGCTGGAAGGCGGCTTGCCGCTCGATGCGATCACCGAATTCCGCTCGGCTCTGTCTCGCGATGCAGGTGCTGCAAGCGGGCTGGCGATGGCTGTTGCCGCGCGACTGCAAAAACGGGAAGCGGATGCCGGCAGGCTTCTGCCGTTGCTCTGGATCGGCGATGCCGTCGGCACGCTGGAGGCCGGTCGTCCCTATGCCCCCGGGCTTCGGGATTTCGGGCTGAGCCCGGAGCGGTTTCTCCATGCGGCGCCGCGCAAGCTGGACGAGGCGCTCTGGCTGGCGGAGGTGGCGGTGGAAAGCGCTGCCTTCTCGGCCGTCATTTTCGAAGTGCGAGGCAATCCCGCCCATTTCGGCCTGACCGAAAGCCGCAGGCTCAGTCTCAGGGCGCATGCTGCCCGCCGTCCGCTTTTTCTTGTCCGCCAGGCCGGGGCGGAGGAGGCAAGCAGTGCGGCCTTCCGTCTGCATGTCGAACCAGTCCCGTCCGGTCTGCGGCCGTTGCCGGATGGATCGAAACTTTCCGGCAGCATCGGCAATCCCATTTTCCGTCTCACGCTGGAGAAGAGCCGCAATCCGGCCCCGCTCTCCTTTCTTCTGGAGTGGAACCCCCATGAACGCGAATTTCTCCCTATCGCCGAACCAAACCTCGTTCGTCCTCCAGGCGAACAGTCAGCGCATTCTGGCGCTCAGCTTCCCGCATCTGCCAACGGACCGCATCGCCCGCAAGCGATGGGGGCTCTCCTGGCGTTCGAAAGGGCGTCCTGAGACGCCGCCTATCGTCTGTTCCGGCAAGCTCAACAATGCCATGCGGCTGACGGCACTGGACGAGTTGGCCGAGAGGCTGGGGTTGAGGAAGGAGCTGGGCGTTGCCGAAGCGCGCGCCATGTACCCCATGCTCGAGGTCGCGGAAGAAGATCCGGCGGCCGACCGCCGGTTGCTGGAGGCAATTGCCGACTGGTGCGACCGTTATACGCCGCTGGTGGCGTTCGACGGCAAGGACGGCCTGTTTCTCGACATTAGCGGCTGCGCCCATCTCTTCGGCGGTGAAAAGGCGCTTCTTCGGGATGTGCTGTCGCGGCTTTTCCATATGGGGTTCGATGCGCGAGGCGCAGTCTCATCGTCGCCCGGCCTTTCCTGGGCCGCGTCCCGCTTCGGGCAGGGCGGCGTGATCGAGGACGAAGAGACGGAACATGTGCTGATGTCCTTGCCGGTCGCAGCCCTGCGGCTGGAGGGACAAACCGTCGCTGCCCTGAACAAGCTCGGTCTGAAATATATCGGCGACGTCATCGATGCACCGCGCGCGCCGCTGACCCGCCGGTTCGGCCCGGAACTGCTTCTGCGTCTCGACCAGGCGCTGGGACGTGAAGAGGAGCCGGTCTCGCCCCGGCGTCCTGTTGCCAGCCTCTCGGCCGAAAGCCGTCTGATCGAGCCCATCGGGACGGAAGAGCAGATCCTTGCCGTCACCAGGCAGGTCGCCTTATCGCTGCAGCCGTCGCTGGAGGCGCGGGGGGCTGGCGGACGGGTGTTCGAACTGGTCCTGTTCCGCGTCGACGGCAGGGTCTTTCGCATCTCCGTCGGTGCTTCGCAGCCGCTTCGCGAACCAAAATTCATTGCCGGGCTTTTTTCCGAGCGATTGCAGGCGGTCTATGACGATCTCGATGCCGGCTATGGTTTCGAGATCCTGCGGTTGAATGTGTTGCGGCACGATCCCTTCAACGAGGCGCAGGGTGATTTCGAGGGCGACCGGCAGGGAGAGATCTCGCTTTCGGCCTTCGTCGACCGGGTCTCGGCCCGACTTGGTGCGGATTGCCTGCAAAGCTTCCAGCTCCGCGAGAGCCATGTTCCGGAACGCGCCGTCATCACGGTTCCTGTGATGGAGAGCCTTCCCAGGCGGAAGGCAGCGCAGGACATCCAGCTTCCTTTCCGCGAAGAGCGCCCGCTGCGGCTCTTTGCAACGCCGGAGCCCGTCGAGACCATACTTGCCGAAGTGCCCGATGGTCCGCCGCAGATCTTTCGCTGGCGGCGCATGCAGCATCAGGTGGCAAGAAGCGAAGGGCCGGAACGGATTGCGATGGAGTGGTGGATCGATGGGGATGACGCCGAGGCGCGTGACTATTTTCGCATCGAGGATGAGACCGGACATCGCTTCTGGATCTATCGGCGGGGCTTTTATGGTCAGGCGCTTGATCCTCGCTGGTTCATGCATGGCGTGTTCGCATGACAATCGCGCGCGCATTCTTCGAGATTGGCACAAGGACGAACTTCTCGTTTCTTGAAGGCGCCTCTGGCCCCGAGGAGATGGTCGTGCAGGCTGCTCGTCTACGGCTCGGCGGTCTCGGCATTGCGGACCGGAATTCGGTTGCCGGTGTGGTCAGGGCGCATGCGCAGGCGGAGCAGCTTGAGGAGAGATATAAGAACAGGGATGAAATTATAGCCCAAGCGAAGAAGGAAGGAAAAGAGGAGGAGATCCTCGATCCCATCCGGATTCAGCCGGGCGCTCGTCTCGTTTTTTCCGACGGAACGCCTGATATTCTCGCCTATCCCCGTAACCGGCGGGGCTGGGCGAACCTTTGCCGTCTTCTGAGCGCCGGCAACCTGAAAGAAGAAGCGGTCAAGGGATGCTGCATTCTGACGGAAGCGGAACTCATGGAATGGGGGGATGAGATGATGCTTGCTCTCGTTCCCGATCGCACCCTTGTCGATCGTCAGGCGGGTCAGCCGACGCTGGAAGATTATCTGGAACGGTTTCGCAGGCGCTTCCGCAAGGCTTTTTATATGGCGCTGGCGCCAGCCTATGATGGCCGAGACAGGCAGGTCTTTGCGGTGCATGCCATGCTTGCCGCTCGAAACCGTGTGCGGCTGGTTGCAACAAACCAGCCGCTTTACCATCATCCTGAACGCCGGCCGCTTTCGGATATCGTGATCGCGATTCGGGAGCATGTACAGATATCGCAAGCCGGATTCCTTCTGGCGCCGAATGCCGAGCGTTACCTCAAGGATTCACGTGAAATGGCCCGGATATTCCGGGACTATCCTGGTGCGATCGACAATACGCAGGCCCTTTTCGGCAAATTGACCTTTTCGCTGAAGGAACTGGAGCACAATTATCCGCCGGAAAACGATCCTGGTGAAACGCCGCAGGAGACTCTCGAAAGGCTGACGAGAGCGGGAGCGGCAAGACGCTATCCCAAGGGTATCCCGCCCAAGGTGGCGCCACAGATCGAGTATGAACTCGATCTCATTAAAAAAAAGAAATATGCCTCTTATTTCCTGACGGTTCACAGGATCATCCAGCACGCCCGCTATGAACTTAAGGTCTTGTGCCAGGGGCGCGGATCGGCGGCAAATTCGGTCATCTGTTATTGCCTTGAAATAACGGAAGTCGATCCTCAAAAAAGCACACTGCTCTTCGACCGCTTCATTTCGATGGATCGCGACGAACCGCCGGATATCGATGTCGATTTCGAGCATGACCGGCGCGAAGAGGTCATCCAGTTCATCTATAAAAGATACGGCATAGAACATGCTGGGCTGACGGCGGGGGTGACGACCTACCGTACGCGCTCGGCTGGCCGTGAGGTCTCCAAGGCCTTTGGGCTTTCGGAGGATGTCCAGTCGGCGATCAGCAGCCTCGTCTGGGGCTGGTCGGAGGATAATCTCTCGGAGCGGGACGCGAAGGCGGCGGGTCTCGACGTCAAGGATCCGGTGACCCGAAACGTTCTTCAGTATGCGTCCGAACTTCTCGGCTTCCCGCGCCACCTCACCCAGCATGTCGGTGGCTTCGTCATCACGCGCGATAGGCTCGACGAGGTGGTGCCGATCATGAAGACGGCGATGCCGGATCGCTACATGATCGAGTGGGACAAGGACGATCTCGATAACGTCAAGATCCTCAAGGTGGATGTGCTGGCGCTCGGCATGCTGACCTGCCTGCGGAAGGCCTTTTCGCTGCTTGAATTGCATTACGACGTGAAGAAGACGCTCGCAGACCTCGGCAACAAGGAACATGGGAACGAAGGCGAGCCGGTTTACGAGATGATGGGCCGGGCCGATACGCTCGGTGTCTTCCAGATCGAAAGCCGGGCGCAGATGAGCATGCTGCCGCGTCTGAAGCCGAAGGTGTTCTACGATCTCGTCATCGAGGTGGCGATCGTGCGGCCAGGACCGATCCAGGGCGATATGGTGCATCCCTATCTGAAGCGCCGGGAGCAGCGGGCCAAAAACATTCCGATCAAATATCCGAGCAAGGAGCTGGAAACGGTTCTGGAAAGAACCCTCGGCGTGCCCTTGTTCCAGGAACAGGCCATGCAGATCGCCATTACCGCCGCCGGCTTCAAACCGGCGGAAGCCGACAAGCTTCGCAGAGCGATGGCGACATTCAAGAGAACGGGTACGATCGGTAACTTCGAAAAGCGGTTCATCGAAGGAATGGTCTCAAAGGACTATGATCCGGAGTTCGCGAAGCAATGCTTCAACCAAATCAAAGGTTTCGGGGAATACGGTTTCCCGGAAAGCCATGCCGCCTCCTTCGCGCTGCTCGTTTATGCTTCCTCATGGCTCAAGGCCTATTATCCCGACATCTTCTGCGCAGCGATGCTGAATTCCCAGCCGATGGGATTTTATGCGCCGGCGCAGCTGGTGCGGGACGCACGCGAGCACGGGGTAAAGATCCTGCCGGTCGACATCAATGAATCGAACTGGGATTGCGGTCTGGAAGAGGCTGTCTTCGATTGGAATGCCATCGATTTCCGGCATGACAAGATGCGCGATATCATCAAGACCCGGCATGCGGTGCGGTTGGGTTTCCGGCAGATCAAGGGCCTTTCGACAGGCGATATGGAGCGGCTCGTCAGCAATCGAGGCGAAGGCTACGGTTCGGTACGCGATCTCTGGCTGCGGTCCGGTCTGCAGAAATCCGTCATCGAGCGACTGGCGGATGCCGATGCGTTCCAGTCCCTCAAACTGTCACGACGCGACGCGCTTTGGGCGGTGCGGGCGCTGGATGTGAGGAGCGCGGCCGAGGAGCTGCCGCTCTTCGAGCAGGTCCGTCATGTCGACCTCCAGATCGAGCCTGTAGCGAAGCTGCCGGAAATGCTGCCGGGAGAGCAGGTCATCGAGGACTACCGTTATCTCTCACTGTCGCTGAAGGCGCATCCCGTCTCCTTCCTGCGTGAGGAATTGCGCAAGGCGGGTGTGACGCGCAATGTCGATCTGTTGAAGGTCGCGAACGGGCAGAGGGTGACGATTGCGGGCCTCGTGCTGGTGCGCCAGCGACCTGGTTCGGCAAAAGGTGTGATCTTCATGACGCTGGAGGACGAGACCGGGGTGGCCAATGCGATCGTCTGGAACAAGATATTCGACAAATACCGCTCAGTTGTGATGGGCGCCCGGCTGGTGAAAATCCGCGGCAGGCTGCAAAGCCAGAGCGGAGTGATCCATACCGTCGTCGAGCATATCGAGGATATGACGCCGGCGCTCGGTATCCTGCAACGTGAGGCCCGGCGTTTCGGCGTCTGCGAGCGGGCAGACGAGGTGCTGAGGCCGGGTGTCGATCAGCGGCAGAAAAAGCCTGCGAATGCGCAGGAGCGGGCGGAGCTGGAAAAACGGATGGTTGCCACAGGCCGCCATGCCGGCGCGGGGGAAACCGCTGAGGTGATGCCGCGCGGACGCAACTTCCATTGAAGTACGTCGCAGCGATCAGGACCATGCAGGTTGTCTTCATTTGCCTTATGGCGTCATCATCCTGAAACCGCTGCATAATCCCGGACGATATGCATGAGGCCTCATTCGCACACCGTTGTTCAATGCTGYGGGACTCGAATTTTTTCTTGACAGCCACCATCTTCTTTAGCAGAAAACACGATAGTCAGTGTCATGTTTGGAATGAAGACGTGCTTGTCTGCAGCTGCAATTATATAACCGATAAGGAAATCCGGGAGGTTATCACCAATCTTCTCGATGAAGATTGTTGGCAGCTTATCGTGCCTGCGAAGGTCTACCACGCCATGGAAAAACGCGGCCGCTGCTGCGGTTGTTTCCCCAACGTCGTCGACATCATTATCCAGACGACCGAGGAATATCACGCCCGTCGCCACTCGACGGAGACCGAAATATTTGATTTCATGTCCCGCTTGAAACAATTCCATGAGGAAAACAGGAGAGCGGACATTGAAAGGCGACAAAAAGGTCATCGAGCGGCTTAACGAGGCGTTGTTCCTCGAACTCGGTGCGGTCAACCAATATTGGGTTCACTATCGTCTTCTTGAGGACTGGGGCTACACCAAGCTCGCCAAGAAGGAGCGCGCCGAATCCATCGAAGAGATGCACCATGCCGACCGGCTAGTTGCACGCATCATCTTCCTCGAAGGCCATCCCAATCTGCAGACCCTCGCACCTCTGCGCATCGGCCAGAACGTCAAGGAAGTTCTAGAAGCCGATCTTGCCGGCGAGTACGACGCCCGCACGGCCTACAAGAAGTCGCGCGATATCTGTCATGACGCCGGCGACTACGTTTCCATGAAACTTTTCGAGGAGCTGCTGGCGGACGAGGAAGGTCATATCGACTTCCTCGAAACACAGATCGACCTGCTCGAGAAAATCGGCGAGAGCAAATACGGCCAGCTCAACGCCGATTCCGCCAACGAAGCCGAATAAGATTCGAACGAGATGCCGGCCGCCGATGGCGGCCGGTGATCCTATTCCTGCCGCCGAGACAAACGGAGGCAGTCATCCTGCCGTGATCAATCTTCCGATTGAAGTGTCTCCAAGTGCTGGAACTCGGCCACCACCTGGTCATAGACGGCGCGCTTGAAGGGCACGATCAGCTCCGGCAGTTGCTGCATCGGCTTCCATTCCCAGGCATCGAATTCCGGTTCATGGCCGCCAGGCGGCGGGTTGATGGCGATTTCGCTGTCGTCGCCGTCGAAGCGGAAAGCGAACCAGCGCTGAGTCTGGCCGCGGAATTTTCCTCTCAGCCCTATGCCGATCAGTGCCGGCGGCAGATCATAGTTGATCCAGTCTCTCGCTTCGGCAAGCAGGGTCACCGTCTTGATGCCGGTCTCCTCGTAAAGCTCGCGGTAGGCGGCGTCCAATGGATCCTCGCCCTTGTCGATGCCCCCCTGCGGCATCTGCCAGAGCTGCGGCGARCCGTCATATTCGGAATTGCCGTCGGAGATGCGCCGCCCGGCCCAGACGAGGCCATCGCGGTTCAGGATCATCACGCCGACGCAGGGGCGGTAGGGCAGATCCTCGGCTTTCACGGTCGCCTGGCTCATCTTCTTCTCCGTTCTGGGATTCTTCTCAGGGATTCTCTCAAGGATTCCTGGGGTCGTTGGAAAGGGCGGCAACGCCGACAATCTCGATGCCGCGCATCGCAGCCTCCTCGCTCCATTTGGCGATGGCGTCAACGCTCTCATCGAAAGCGGCGGCGACGCCGATCGCCTGGCCGTTCTTGCGGGCAATGCGCTCGAGTTCGTCGAGCTTCTTCAGGACGGCATTGATATCAAGCTGGCCGTCGAGCTGCAGGTCGGCGAAGGCATAGGGCAGTTCGGTTCCCTTGGCGATCGCCGCCGTCTTCGACTGCGCTGATGTGCCATCGTCGAGAAACAGCAACCCGCGCTTGCCGATGTCGCGCATGACAGGCTCCATGGCGGCGGGATCAGACAAGAAACGGCCGCCGAGATAATTCATGACGCCGGTATAGTTGGTGATCTCGCCCATCGCCTTGTGCAGGTTCTCGATGTTGCGGGCGGCCGACTTCGTGGTCAGCAGGGTTTCGGGGCCCGGATCGTTCGCCGGGTAATCAAAAGGTTCGAGCGGTACTTGCAGAAGGATCTCGTGACCGCCGCGGCGGGCCTCCTGCATCCAGCGCTGCAGGCTGTTGCCGCTTGCGGCGAAAGCGAAGGTGATCTCTTCCGGCAGTTCGGCGATGGCGCGCTGCGTTCCGGTCTGGCTGAGCCCGAGGCCGCTGACGACGATGGCGATGCGGACACCGCGCGCGCCGGACGAGGGACGCGCATATTGATCCATTGGCCGCCGGCCATCGGGGCCGACGATCGGCAGCCTGCCAAAAGGCGTTTCTTCGAGCAGCGCATCATTGGGCTGGGCTGCCATGCGCGGATCCTGGCCGATCTGCATGGCGTCGACCAGCACCGGCCCGCCGCCGTCGCGCGGGCGGGGGCTGTATTTGGTGACGACCGAGCCGTCGCCGGTGACCATCTGCTCGACATTGGCGCCCGAGCGCGGGTCGGCGCGTGGCATGCCGTCGGCCGCTTGGCCCGCTGTGGCCGTCGGCGGCTGAGGCGTATTGGCAGGGGGCGTTGCGGCTTGTTCGGCGGCCGGCGGTTTGGTGCGTTCGAGCCCATCGCCGCGAAATGCCGTATAGAGGGAAAAGCCGCCTATGGCGAAAAGACAAAGACTGGCGGCGATGCGGCCCAGGCGCAGAAAACCCGGACGCTTGCGGCCGGCTTTGCGGTTGCGGCCCAGGGGCGTATGCAGGTCCGTTCCCAATTTTTCGCCCGCTCCAAAACCGGGAAACAGCAGAAAGGGTCAAGGCCGGGCGAGGTGCCCGGCCTTGATGTGATCGACTACTTGGCGACGACGGCCTTGTCTGGGTTCGGCGGGAAGGCCGGATCGGTCTTCTTGCCGCGCAGAAGGTCGAGCGCGTAGTTCAGCTGAACGTCGTCCTTCGGGTCCGGCGGGACATAGGCGACCGAGCCCGAACCTTCGTCGGTCTCGCTCTGACCCTTGATGTGGCCGCGCAGGCTGGATTCGCCTTCGGTCACCATTTTGCCCTGCAGTTCCTGCGGCAGCGGCTCCTCGACCTTGATGTCGGGAGTGATGCCGGTACCCTGGATCGAGCGGCCCGACGGCGTGTAATAGAGCGCCGTGGTCAGGCGCAGCGCGCCGTTTTCGCCGAGCGGGATGATCGTCTGGACGGAACCCTTGCCGAAGGAGCGCGTGCCGAGAACGGTGGCACGGCGCAGATCCTGAAGCGCGCCGGCGACGATTTCCGATGCGGAAGCCGAGCCGCCGTTGATCAGCACGATCACCGGCTTGCCATCCGTCAGGTCGCCCGGGCCGGCATTGAAGCGGCGGGTTTCATCCGGATTGCGGCCGCGAGTCGAAACGACTTCGCCGCGCTGCAGCAGGGCATCGGAGACGTTGATCGCCTGGTCGAGCAGACCGCCCGGATTGAGGCGCAGGTCGAGAACATAACCCTTCAGCTTGTCGGCCGGAACGGTGTCCTTGATCTTCTTGATCGCCTTTTCCATGTCAGGATAGGTCTTCTCGGTGAAGGAGATGATGCGGAGATAACCGACATCGTCCTCGACACGCGACTTGACTGCCTGAACGGCGACGACGTCGCGGACGATCGTCAGCTCGATCGGCTTGTCGGCACCCTTGCGGATCAGCGTCAGCTTGATCGGCGTGTTGACGGCGCCACGCATCTTCTCGACGGCGTCTTCCAGCTTCAGGCCGCGCACGGACTGGCCGTCGATCTCGGAGATGTAGTCGCCGGCGAGAACGCCGGCTTTGGCGGCGGGCGTATCGTCGATCGGGGTGATGACCTTGACGAGTTCATCTTCCATCGTGACTTCGATGCCGAGGCCGCCGAACTCACCCTTGGTCTGGGTGCGCATGTCCTCGGCGTCCTTCGCATTCATGTAGCTCGAATGCGGATCGAGCGAGGAAAGCATGCCGTTGATGGCGTTCTCGATCAGCTTGTCTTCCGCAGGCGGCGTCACATATTGCGCACGCACACGCTCGAAGACATCTCCGAAAACAGACAGTTCCTTGTAGGTCGAGGATCCGGCCGCTTCTGCCGGCACACCCGCCGAGTAAATGACGCTCATTGCGGTCGCACCCATCAATGCGCCGACCAGAACAAGAGAAGCCCTACGAATCATTGCGTGCCTTTCCAGTGTCTTTGGCGGTCCACCACGGCCGGGAATCGACCGGTTTACCGTCCTTTCGAAATTCAATGTAAAGCGTTGGCCGGTTCGTTTCCAGCGCCAATGCAGTTGCGCTTGCCACTCTTTTCGCGCCCATCACGGCAAGTGGCTCGCCGGAGAAAACGAATTTTCCCTGACGGGTATTGATCGTATCCATTCCCGAGAGAACCAGGTGGTACCCATCGCCCGCGTCGAGGATGATCATCTGGCCGTAACTGCGAAATGCGCCGGCGAAAACCACCAGGCCATCCGCAGGCGCCGTCACCACCGTCTCCGGATTGGTGGCGACCGTCATTCCCATGGCCTCGTGTCCGGTGCCGTCGGCATCGCCGAACTGGCGCAGGATATCGCCCGCTACGGGCACCTCCAATTTCGCCTTCAATTCTCCGAAGGGATATGCGGGCGCAATGCGGTTTTTATCGGGCACACCGCTGTCGGCGAGAGCCTTGGCCTGAGCGCGTTGCTCGTCCGTCATAAGCTTGCGGTTCTCCTCCGCCCGGCGGGCGGCAGCGGCAGCATCCCGCACCGAAGCGATCTCGGATTCCATCGAGGCGACGAGGCCTTCAAGGCTGGTCGCCTTGCCTGCCAGCTCCTCGGAACGTTTCCTTTCGGCCGCGAGTTCGGCGGCATTGCTGCGGCTGAGCTTGTCGTTTTCGGCAAGCAGCAGGTCCATGCGCCGCTCTTCCTCGATGCCATCAGTCATCGTCCCGGTCAGGGAGGCCTTCTCGGCGGCGCTTGCAGTCTGCAATGCGGCGAGGCTTGCGAGGTCTGCGGCAAGCTTGTCGGTCTCCTTGCGGATGCCAGGCACGACGGCGCCGAGCAGAATGGCGCTGCGCACGGAGGCGAGCGCGTCATCGGGGGTGACGAGCAAAGCGGGCGGCGGGTTGCGGCCCATGCGCTGGAGCGCTGCCAACACCTCGGCCAGCAGGCCGCGGCGCTCGTGCAGGGAACGGCGGATGCCATCCTCCTTGACGCCGAGATCGGCAAGCTTCTTCTCGCTTTCGAGGATCTGCTTTTCGAGCGCCTTGCGGCGGGCGGCGGAATCGATCAGCGCCTGGCGGATGCTTTCGGTGCTCTTTTCGAGATCGGCGATGCTCTGCTGAAGCGCGCTCACCTTGTCGGTGGAGAGGCTGATCGTCTTCGACAGGGTTTCGAGTTCGGCACGGGTCTGATCACGCTTGGCGGCAAGTTCGGCGGCCGGATCGGGTGGCGCCGGCTCGGCTGCCGGCTGCGGTGCAGATTGTACCACCTCGGGCACGGCATCCTGCGCCCGGACGATGAACGGATTTGCCGACACGACAATCACCGCTACACCGACGCCGGCCGCGATAGCCGGGAGGATCATGCGGTGTCGCCTGGTGGATGCTCTCGTCATGCGTGTTGGGGCACTTTCACAAATCGCGCGGAGACTAAGCTGATTTGATGCGCTTTGCCATAACGTTTGCAGGAGAAGGGGTGGCCAAGCAAACACGGCTGCGTGACATTGCGACGCATTGGCCAACGCTTTGCCGACACATCGGGCCGATGCGGCATCAGACGCGGTGATAGGGGTGACCAGACAGGATGGTGACGGCACGATAGAGTTGCTCGGCGATCAGCGTGCGCACGAGCTGGTGCGGCCAGGTCATCTTGCCCAGGCACAGCGTGGCGTCGGCACGGTCGTACAGCGAAGGATCGAGGCCGTCGGCGCCGCCGATCGCGATGGTCAGCTCGCGTTTGCCCTGGTCGCGATAGGAGCCGAGCAGGTTTGCGAAGGCTTCGCTATCAAGCGCCTTGCCGCGTTCATCGAGAAGGATGAGGATGCTGCCATCGGCAAGCGATTTCAAAAGCATCGCCGCCTCTTCACGTTTGCGGGTTTCCGCATTGGAGGCACGGCTTTCGCCAACTTCGGCAACGCGGGTAAGTTCGAGGCCGACGGCAGGGCCGGCCTTGGCGAAACGGTCGAAATAACGGGCGGCAAGATCCTTTTCGGGGCCGGACTTCAGCCGTCCCACCGCAAAAAGACCTATTCGCATTCATCCGCTCCCGCTCATGCGGCACTTCGGGCGCACACTACGCCACCGGCCGGCTTGTGATGTTTTCCGGCCAGCCAATGCCACGTCTCAGGCGCCGGACAGATGCCGGCACGCCTGTCAGTGCCGTGTTTCTTCATCCATATCCGGAGCCGCCCACATCTTTTCGATGTTGTAGAACTCGCGGATTTCGGGACGGAACACGTGCACGATAATGTCACCAGTGTCGATCAGGACCCAATCGCCGCCTTCCTGACCTTCGACGCGGGCCGTACCGAGGCCGTCGTCCTTAAGATCGGTGAGCAGATGATCGGAGATCGCCATGACATGCCTGTTCGAACGGCCGGAGACGACGATCATGTAGTCTCCCAGCGCCGATTTTCCGGCAATGTCGATGGTGACGATATCTTCAGCTTTGGAGTCCTCGAGGCTGGCGAGGACGGTTTCTAGGGCACGGGCAGCGGCATCGGCGCCACGTTCCGCACTCTTCGGGATAACGGCGAACGTTTTTCCCTTGGCGTGTACTGTTGTCAGTGCTTTCCCTTTCCTGGAATGACAAACTAGGCACAACACAGATCCGATCGAGACCGGATCATGGTTAAGATAGGCATCAAACGATTAATGTTTCAAGACATGCTAAGGTACGGAACGGCCGAAAAACCGATCTGCCGTTCGAATTGAAGTATTTGGCTGCTCGGGGCGGCCTCGTGCGGGCGGTGTACAGTTTCCATGCCGCAGCGTAAAGTGCGGCAAATTCCACGATCTCCAGATTCAATGACCGACTCAGCCGCAAAAACACTCGTGCCCGTCCTGCGAATCAGCTTCCCGGATGAGGATCGCCTCGGCCATGGCAAGATGGAACTGCTGGAGCATATCCGCCAGACCGGATCGATCTCGGCGGCGGGGCGGGCGATGGACATGTCTTATCGCCGGGCATGGCTGCTGGTCAGCGAGATGAACCGGATGTTCTCTGAACGGGTGGTGGAATCGCAGCGCGGCGGGCAGAAGGGCGGCGGCGCGGCGCTGACGCCRTTCGGCGAGGAATTGCTGGCGCGTTTCCGCCGGATGGAAAGGACGATGCGCACCAGCCTTGCCGAAGATCTCGCCTGGCTCGAGGGCAAGCGTAACCTGCAGCAGGGCGAGCGCGGCTGATCAGGCCTCCAGGGCAACTGTCTTGATGACGGCGAAGACCGCCCTTCCCAGTCGAAGATCCAGACGCTCGCAGGACAGTGTGGTGATCCGGGAAAGAATGATATCGCCGCCGCAATCGAGCCGGATTTCCACCGTTCCGTCCTCGGTCGACGACATCGCTTCTATCCGTGCTTCCAGGATATTCAGCGCGCTGAGCCCCTCGGGCCTTGCGGTCGCTAGCATGACATCTCGGGAGGGAATGCGGATGCGGACCGATTTGCCGGGCGCAAGGGCGGCACCGGGAATATGGAGCTGGCAGGATTTCAGCGCGATAGTCGACAGGCGGTGAAGCCCATCGAAGCTTTCCACCGTGCCTTCCAGCAGCGCGCCCGCCTCGCGCCGCTCGGAGGCGGCGGAGGGGCGGCTCAATATGTCGATAGCGGGGCCCGTCGCCTCTACCTTGCCGTCGCGCATGACGACGACCTGGTTTGCCAGCCGCGCCACCTCGGCGATCGAATGGCTGACATAGACGATCGGGATGTCGGTTTCGTCGCGCAATCGCTGGAGATAAGGCAGGATCTCGGCCTTGCGCGCATCATCGAGGGCGGCGAGCGGCTCGTCCATCAACAGCAGGCGGGGCGAGGAGAGAAGTGCGCGGCCGATGGCGACGCGCTGCTTCTCGCCGCCTGAGAGTTTCGCGGGGCTGCGCTCCAGCAGCGTCTCGATGCCGAGCAGGTCGACGATGTGGTCGAAGCTCTCGCCGTGTGCCGGTCTCGCCGCGAACCAGCGGCCATAGGAGAGATTGGCGCGAATGCTGAGATGCGGGAAAAGCCGGGCCTCCTGGAAGACATAACCGAAGCGGCGGCGATGTTTCGGGACGAAGATACCGGTTGCGGTTTCGGTCAGGGGTTCGCCGTCCAGGACGACGCGGCCTTCGTCCGGGCGGGCGAGGCCGGCGATGATGCGGATCATCGAGGTCTTGCCGGAGCCGGAGCGGCCGAACAGCGCGGTGACGCCGCGCTCGGAGGTGAAGGCGGCATCGAGCGAAAAGTCGCCGAGCCTCTGTTTTGCCTCGACGATCAGCGTCATTCCGGATCGATCCTCCGGCCGGCGAGACGGGCAAGGAATTCGGAGGCGAGCAGGGCAGCCATGGAAATGACGATGGCGACGAGCGTCAGGCGGAGCGCGCCGGCATCGCCGCCAGGCACCTGGGTGAAGGTGTAGATCGCCGACGACAGCGTCTGGGTTTCGCCTGGAATGTTGGAGACGAAGGTGATCGTCGCGCCGAATTCGCCCATCGCCTTGGCGAAGGAAAGGATCATGCCGGCGATGATGCCGGGCAGGGTCAGCGGCAAAGTGATCGTCAGGAAGACCCAGAGAGGGCCGGCGCCGAGCGTTCCAGCCGCCTCTTCCAGCTTGCGGTCGACCGCCTCGATCGACAGGCGGATGCTGCGCACCATCAGCGGAAAGGCCATGATGGCGCAGGCCAGTGCAGCACCCGTCCAGCGGAAAGACAAGACGATGCCGAAATACTGGTCGAGCAGGCGGCCGATCGGACCGCGGCGGCCAAACAGGATGAGGAGAAGAAAACCGGTGACGACCGGGGGCAGGATCAGCGGCAAGTGAACGACGCCGTTCAGCACCGATTTACCCCAGAAGCGGCCGCGTGCAAGCAGCAGGGCGACGAGGATGCCGAAGGGCAGGCTCGCCAGCATGGCGACAATCGAGACGCGCAGGCTGAGCAGGATCGCCGTCCATTCCTCATCGCTCAAGCCCAACATGTCCAAATGCTACGGTCTCCCCGGAAAATCGAAGGCTCGCCGAGGCGAGCCCTCACGCTAAGCTGCGGCCGACGATTCCGCAATCATTTCAGCCCTCAATCACTTGAAGCCCAGATCATTTCAGGCCCATATCACTTCAGGATGGTGAAACCCTGCGCCGTGAAGAAGGCGGCCGCCTTGTCGGATTTCAGGAAGTCGAGATAGGCGGATGCATCCGGGTTCTTGCTCTCGGCGAGGATTGCGATCGGATAGATGATCGGCGGGTGGGAATCGGCGGGGAATGTGCCGACGATGGCGACACCCTTATCGGCCGCGGCATCCGTCTGATAGACGATGCCATAAGGCGCTTCGCCGCGCGAGACGAGGGCAAGGGCGGCGCGCACACTTTCGGCGCCGGCGACCTTGCTTTCCACTGATTTCCAGACGCCGAGCTTTTCGAGCGCGGCCATGCCGTATTTACCGGCCGGAACCGATTTCGGCTCACCCATGGCAAGCTTGCCGCCACCGAGGAGTCCTGCGAGATCGAAGCCCTGCTTGATCTCGACTGGCTTTGCCTTGTCCTTTTCCGCCACGAGCACAATCTTATTGCCGAGCAGGTTGGAGCGGGTGTCGGCCTTGATCAGGTTCTTCTTGGCGAGATACTCCATCCAGTCGAGGTCCGCCGAGATGAATACATCGGCAGGGGCGGCGTTTTCGATCTGCTTGGCCAGCGCGCCGCTCGCGGCATAGGAAGCGACGGCGTCCTTGCCGCTTTCCTTCGTCCAAGCGGCATTGGCGGCGTCGAGCGCATTCTTGAGGCTCGCTGCCGCAAAGATAGTGAGCTTTTCGGCTGCGGCGGCAGGCGTTGAAAGCGCTGTCGCGCCAAGCCAGAGGGCAGAGATCGCGGCGGTTGCCAGCTTCATCCATTGGCGGCGGTTTTGCATGATTTATTCCCCAGCGTTCGAAATATTGCGACGAATATAACGAGCCGCACGTCTTGGCTAGGGATATATCCAAGAAAATATAACCGTATCCGGCGCTCGCGTTCGCAGCGGCGCAATGTTCACGCATTCGTGAGGTGCATGGCTTCCGCCGAAACTGAGATCAGCAGGGTGAAAATACCTGGGAGTCAGTTTGCAAACCGCAAGGACTCCCGGCGGCCGGGACCAGTTCCTTAATTTTTGCTAATAAAAACGGCAATGGGGAAGCCAAATTCACCTCGAGATTTGCATCCTATGCATTGCTGCAATGCACCAATCGATATTCACCTTTTTGTCGAATATGATAAAACATACTCATCGACACGGCTTCTCCTCCTCCCATAGCCGTTCGATAGGGTCGACAACACTCCTCCTCCCAGTTGTCGATCGAGTTTATAAGCCCGACGGATCTCCTCCCCCGTCGGGCTTTCTCGTTTTCGGGATCTTCTAAAATCAGGCCGGCGCGTGCGTCTTGCCGGGCGCGCGGCGCTCTATTCTGCGTCGGCGTGCGACGAGCCGTTGCGGATTGCCGTCGAACTCAGGCCGGAGCGCGGCCCGTGGATGAAAGTCCAGGCCGGTGCACGCTTCTTCCAGAGAACACGCGCGTCATCCTCATCAACACGGGCGAAATCGAAGGTCCTGGCCATTTTCGAGGAGAGGAAAGAAAGCGTCGCGCCCGGCCGATCGATCACCGCGATCGGGAAAGTGCGGGCAATCTCCTGCCATTTCTGCCACTTGTGAAAGGTCTGCAGGCTGTCTGCGCCCATGATCCAGATGAAATGCACATGCGGATTACGCGCCTTGACGCGGGCAAGCGTGTTGGCTGTGTAGCTGACGCCGAACGTCTGTTCGAAGGCGGTGACCTTGACGCGGGGATCGGCGGCAACACGCTCGCTTTCGGCGATGCGCTCGGCAAGCGGGGCGAGCTGGTTGCGGCTCTTCAGCGGATTGCCGGGGGTGACCATCCACCAGAGCTGGTCGAGGCCAAGCCGCTTGATGGCGATTTCGGCGACAAGCGCGTGGCCCTGATGCGGCGGATTGAACGAACCACCGAACAGACCGACGACCATGCCGCGCTCGCTGTGCGGCATGCGGAGATAGTGCCGGTCCACATTCTCGGTCGTCACGTCAGGGCCGCGTCTGTCCGGCACCATGCACCCGATATTTGAAAGAGGTGAGCTGTTCGACACCGACAGGCCCACGGGCATGCATCTTGCCGGTGGCGATGCCGATTTCTGCACCCATGCCGAACTCGCCGCCATCGGCAAATTGCGTCGAGGCGTTGTGCAGCAGGATCGCCGAATCGACCTCGGTGAAGAAACGCGCGACGACCTCAGGGTCCTCGGCGATAACCGCCTCGGTGTGGTTGGAGGAATATGTCTGGATATGGGCGATGGCGCCCGATATGCCGTCGACGACGGCAACCGAAATGATCGCGTCGAGATATTCCGTCGACCAGTCCTCTTCGGTCGCGGGCTTCATGCCGGGCGCGACCTTCAGCACCGTCGGCGAAGCGCGGATCTCGCAGCCGGCCTCGGTCAGAACCTCGAGCAGCGGCGTCAGATGCGTGCCGATCGCGGCGCCATCGACGAGCAGGGTTTCGGCCGCGCCGCAGATGCCGGTGCGCCGCATCTTGGCGTTGACGACGATCTTCTTCGCCATTTCGATATCGGCCGAGGCATCGACATAGATGTGGCAAAGGCCTTCGAGATGGGCAAAAACCGGCACGCGGGCCTCGCTCTGCACGCGGGCGACCAGGCTCTTGCCGCCGCGCGGCACGATGACGTCGATCGCGCCGTCGAGGCCGCGCAGCATGGCGCCGACTGCAGCGCGGTCGGTGACCGGCACGAGCTGGATAGCATGCTCTGCAAGTCCCGCCGCCTTCAGACCCTCGACCAGGCAGGCATGGATAGCCTGCGATGAACGGCGCGAATCCGAGCCGCAACGCAGAATGACGGCATTACCCGCCTTGAGGCAGAGGGCGCCGGCATCCGCGGTGACGTTCGGCCGGCTTTCGAAGATCACGCCGATGACGCCGAGGGGGGTGCGGACGCGTTCGATCTTCAGCCCGTTCGGCCGGTCCCAGGCAGCAATGACTTCGCCGACCGGATCGGCAAGGGCTGCGATGGCGCGGATTCCCTCGGCCATTTCGGCAACGCGCTTGTCATTCAGCGTCAGCCGGTCGATGAAGGAAGCGAGCATCTCGGTGCCTTCGATGTCCTTCAGGTCCTTGGCGTTCTCGGCAAGAATATGCGCCTTGTTCGCCAGGATCGCATCGGCCATGGCATTCAATGCGCTGTTCTTGGCCTCAGTGGACGCAAAGCTCAGTGGTCGTGCTGCAGCCCTTGCCTTGCGGCCGATGTCGTTCATCAGCGCGTCAATGTCAGGGCTTGGCGCAACGGTATCAAGCATAGCTCGCGTCCTTCTTCTGCCTTTCCGATTTCGAACCGACCTGCGCGGTCATTACCATGTCGTCGCGATGGACCATGGCGGCGCGCCCGGCATAACCGAGAATGGCCGCGATCTCCGCCGACTTGCGGCCGGCAATCCGACGGGCGTCGTCGGCATCGTAGCTTACCAGGCCGCGGGCGATCTCGCGGCCGGCCGGGCCGATGATCGCCACCGTATCGCCGCGGCTGAAGAGGCCGGAAACGCTGCGCACGCCGGCTGGAAGCAGGCTTTTGCCGGCCCCGAGGGCAACGACGGCGCCGTCATCGACATGCAGTTCGCCGGCCGGCTGCAACTGCCCGGCAATCCAGGTCTTGCGGGCGGTAACGGGGGTGCCCGACGGCGCGAACCAGGAGGAACGCGCGCCGTTTTCGATCGCCGACAGCGGATTGTCGGTCTTGCCGGAGGCGATGATCATCGCGCAGCCTGATGCCGTCGCAATCTTGCCGGCATCGATCTTGGTGCGCATGCCGCCGCGCGAAAGTTCCGAAGCGGCTCCGCCGGCCATCGCCTCGATCTCGGGGGTGATTTCGGCAATCGTCTCGAGGAACGTCGCGTTCGGATCGAGATGCGGTGGTGCGGTGTAGAGGCCGTCGATATCGGAGAGAAGGATGAGCAGATCGGCGCCGGTCATCGTCGCAACGCGGGCGGCCAGCCGGTCGTTGTCACCATAGCGGATCTCGCTGGTGGCGACGGTGTCGTTCTCGTTGATGATCGGCACGGCGCCGATCTTCAGGAGCTGATTGATGGTGGCGCGCGCATTGAGATAGCGGCGGCGCTCCTCGGTATCACCGAGCGTCAGCAGGATCTGGCCGGCGACGATCTCGTCGCGCGACAGGCTTTCCGACCAGGCGCGCGCCAGCGCGATCTGGCCGACGGCAGCCGCAGCCTGGCTTTCCTCCAGCTTCAGCGCGCCCGAGGGCAGGTCGAGCACCGAGCGGCCGAGCGCGATTGCGCCCGAGGAGACGACGAGCACGTCGATGCCCTTGGCCTTCAGGCTGGAGATATCGGCGCACATGGCATCGAGCCAAGCCTTCTTCAGCCCGGCCTTGCGGTCGACCAGAAGCGCAGAGCCGATCTTGATGACGATGCGGCGGTAGCGGCCAAGCGGCTTACGGCTGGTCATCGTCCTCGCCCTCATCGGTGACGACCATGTCGCGATGGCGCAGCTTCGGCACCTTGGCCGGCTTCTCTTCGGTATTGGCCTCGACGATGATGTCGCGCAGCGCGCGCAGCACCTCGGTCATGCCCTTGCCGGTGACGGCCGAAATCTGGAACGGCGTCTTGCCGCAGGCCTTGGCCAATTCCTTGGTCTTCTTCTTCAGTTCGGCATCGTCGAGCACGTCAATCTGCGACAGCGCCACGATCTCAGCCTTGTCGGCCAGCTCGTTTCCGTAGGCTTCGAGCTCGTGCTTGACCGTCTTATACGCCTTGCCGACCTTTTCCTCCTGGGCGGAGATGAGGTGGAGCAGCACGCGGGTGCGCTCGACATGGCCGAGGAAACGGTCGCCGATGCCGACCCCCTCATGGGCGCCTTCGATCAGGCCCGGAATGTCGGCAAGGATGAATTCGCGCTCGTCGATGGTGGCGACGCCAAGATTGGGATGCAGCGTGGTGAAGGGATAGTTGGCGATCTTCGGCCGGGCGCGGGTGACGGCAGCCAGGAAGGTCGACTTGCCGGCATTGGGCAGGCCGACGAGGCCGGCATCGGCAATCAGCTTCAGGCGCAGCCAGATGGTCTTTTCCTCGCCGGGCAGACCGGGATTGGCCCAATCCGGCGCCTGATTGACCGAAGTCTTGAAATGGGCGTTGCCGAAGCCGCCATTGCCGCCATGGGCGAGACAGTAACGCTGGCCTTCGACAGTCAGGTCGCAGATCAGCGTTTCCTGATCTTCCTCGAAGATCTGGGTGCCGACCGGAACCTTGAGCGTCACGTCGCTGCCATTGGCGCCGGTGCGGTTTCTGCCCATGCCATGGGTGCCGATCGTCGCCTTGAAATGCTGCTGATAGCGGAAATCGATCAGCGTGTTCAGGCCGTTGACGGCCTCGACCCAGACGTCGCCGCCGCGTCCGCCATCACCGCCATCCGGGCCGCCGAACTCAATGAATTTCTCACGTCGGAAGGAAACGCTGCCGCCGCCGCCGTCCCCGGACTTGATATAGACCTTTGCTTCGTCGAGAAATTTCATTTTACTTCCAATATTCAGTGGCAGTTGGACGGCCCGTCTTGGCCCATTCGATATAGGCGGTTCCGACGGAGGTCAAAGATTATCGTGAATTTTGCGAGCTATAACATACAGTACGGCTTCGGTCTCGACGGCAGATACGATCTGGCGCGTATTGCCCGGAGCCTCGAGGGAGCCGATGTCATCGCGCTGCAGGAGGTGACTCGCGGTTTCTCCCGCAACGGTTTTGCCGACATGGTGGCCGATGTTGCAGCCTTCTTTCCCGACTATTTCTGGGTGTATGGGCCAGCCTGCGACATGCATGTCGAAGCTGATGAAGGCGGGCTCCAGCCGGTGCCGGGCACCCGTTTCCAGTTCGGCAACATGGTGCTGTCGCGCTGGCCTGTTGTCTCGACCCGGACGCTGCTTCTGCCGCGCAGCCGGACGATCGGCAAGATCAACCCGCAGCGCGGCGCAACCGAAGCGGTAATCGCAGCCCCCGGCGGGGCGATCCGCGTCTACTCCGTCCATCTCGACCATGTCTCCGCCGACGAGCGCATCCGCCAACTGCAATTCTTGAACGCGCATATCAATGCCTTCGTCCAGGAGGGTGGGTCGCTGACGGGGGGTGGTGAATTCGACCTGCCGGAGCCGCCGCTGCCGGAGGATTATATTATCATGGGTGATTTCAACATGGAGCCGGAATCGCCGGAATATTGCGCGCTTGCCGGTGCTGGCGGCGGATATTATGGACGTGTCGCCAGGATCGGCACGCCGATGGACGCCTTTGCGGCGCTCGAGGCCTATCGCCCGGGGAGCTACAGCTGGATGGATCCCGAAGATCACGGCAAACGCATGCATCTCGATTATTGCTTCGTCAGTTGCGGCCTCGAGGGCCGGTTGAAATCCGCCCGGATCGATACGCAATCCGTCGGTTCCGACCATTTCCCACTATGGGTGGAAATCGTTGATTGAGACGCCGCCCGAGTGGCGACGTCTCGAGTTTGATCAGGCAACCTTCCGCGGCTGCAGCATGCCCGGCTGCAGCACGGTTTCGATGTGCGACACCATCGTGTTGCGAGAGAAACAATAGATTTCGCCGCAACCCGTCATGTGGAAACCGAGCTTCTCCTGCAGTCGCAGCGAAGCGGGGTTGTCGGCGAAGACGCCGGAATGGATCGGCGTCTCCGGCATGCGGCGCGAGAAGCGCTCGATGATCGCCGCTACCGCCTCGCTCATATAGCCGCGCCGCCAGTAATAGCGGTTCAGCCAGTAGCCGAGGTGCCAGCGGCCGTGGCGCAGCTCGATCGAGACGTTGCCGATATGGACATCGTCCTTATCGGTGATCGCCAGCGGCCAGTCGGGCAGGGTGCCCGAGGTGACCGGGATCAGCCAGTCCAGCGCATCCTGCCGGTCGAACGGCGCCGGTACGCGGGACAGCATGCGCGTGACCGCGAAATCGGAAAGCGATTCCGCGATCGCAGGCGCATCGCTCAGCCTGTGGGGGCGGAGCGTCAGCCGGGCGGTCGAGATAACAGGCGCGGGGCCGGGCATCATCGGCTTGACCTCAGGCCTTTGCAGCGCAGTCGTGCTCATGCGATGTTCCCCCAGCTTCGGAGGGACATCCAGGTCTTGCGGTCGAGCCTGTACCATTCGACCGGCACGTTACTGCCCAGCGCCAGCGAGGCGGCGAGCCCCGATCCCTGGAACTGGAAGCCGCACTTCTGGMTGACGCGGCGCGAGGCGACATTCATTACCCGGCAGCGGGCATCGMTCTGATCGACGTCCTGGCGGGTCCTGAACACCATATCGACCAGGGCATGGCAGGCCTCGGTCGTATAACCCTTGTTCCAATAGGGCTCGCCCAGCCAGTAGCCGATCTCGACGGTTCTGCCGTCCGCATGCGGCTCGACGCCGCAGCAGCCGATAAAAGCGCCGTTTTCGGCCTTGGTGATCGCATAGACGCACTTGCCAATATCGCCATTTTTCGTGCGACGCACGAAGTCAGCAGCATCATCGGCGGTATAAGGGTGCGGCATACGCGATACCATGGTGGCGACTTTGGCGTTGTTGGCGAGATGGGCAAGGGCGTCGATGTCTTCTTCGTGGGGCGCGCGCATGACGAGCCTTTCCGATAACAAGACAGGGCAATCGGTCCTTAACCGTTCCGGCCTCAGCCGTTCTTCGGAAGACCGCTGGTCTTCCCGGGGAGACCGTGATTGGTCTGCCCTTAACAATTCGCCTTGCATGGTTCAGTCCTCCTTGAGGGGTAAAGAAAAAGGGAGATGGCGCCCCATCTCCCCTGTTTTCTAGACTGAACCTGATACGGCCAGCCGGGTCGATGAGACGCCGGCTGTTTTTGAGCGCTACCGGCTTATTCCGCTGCTTCCGCTTTCGGCATGACAGACACGTAGACGCGACCGTTGGCCTTCGTTCGGTAGTTCACATTGCCGGCGGTAAGTGCAAAAATCGTGTGATCCTTGCCGAGGCCGACGTTGGAACCCGGATGCCACTGCGTCCCGCGCTGACGCACGAGGATGTTGCCTGCGATGACGGCTTCGCCGCCGAACTTCTTCACGCCAAGGCGCTTGGATTCGGAATCGCGACCGTTGCGCGAGGAACCGCCAGCTTTTTTGTGTGCCATTGGAGTTCTCCTTTAAACCTTGTCCCGTTGATCTTACTTGGCAGCCACGATGTCCGTGATACGGACGACCGTGTGATGCTGACGATGGCCGCGCGAACGCTTCGAATTCTGACGGCGGCGCTTCTTGAAGGCGATGACCTTCTTGCCGCGGTTCTGTTCGACGACTTCTGCCTTGACAGAGGCGCCGGTAACGAAGGGCGCACCGATCGCAGCGTCGGCGCCTTCGCCGATCACGAGCACTTCGGTGAATTCAATGGAATCGCCAGCGGTGGCTTCCAGCTTTTCGATGGTCAGCACGTCGTTGGCTGCCACACGGTACTGTTTACCGCCGGTCTTGATGACTGCGAACATTTTTTATCCTTTCATGTTCGTTCCAGCTCTCCTCGCCGATTGAGCAAGGTGGCCGTCTTTTTATCAGTCGAAGTTAAGCAGGGATTTCAGAGGTCTAATCCTCGAACTCTTCCTGCCGGTGAAGCGCCCCACGCAAACGCAGGACCAGCTAGGCACGGATTTCTCCAAACCTATTGCGCAGCCGAGATACGCGAGTGACAAAAAGCTGTCAAGGCAAAAGGATGGAATGGTTCGACTTTTCGGCTTGCCAGCCTGTCATTTGCCCGTTATGAGAACGCCCGCGCCGAACAAGCGCCGACCAGACCGCGGAGAGGTGGCAGAGTGGTCGAATGCACCGCACTCGAAATGCGGCATACCTGCAAGGGTATCGTGGGTTCAAATCCCACCCTCTCCGCCATCAATTTCCCGGGATTATTAACGTTTGAGATTACCGGGAGATTGCCGTGACCGGCGGTCAGAATCGCATGCATTCCAAGGCCGCACCAGAGCCGTTCCCGAATCAAAACATCGCGCTTTGCTTGCGCTGATTCTGCCCGATATCCATTGAGCGAAACAGGCAGGAGACAAATATACGGGTGGCTCTTGGTGCGGGATCTCGTCAGTTACCCAGCGCCTTCTTCACCCAGACGCCAACCTCATCGCCGCTGCTCATGTCGGGCTGCACCAGCCCGTCGATCATGAAGGTTGGCGAGACGTGGATGCCGTTCTGCCGGGCATATTTGCAGTGCCATTTGATTTCCCGGTCGAGATCCGGGATTGCGAAGGCTTCTTTCAGCTTGACGCCGCTGTAGCGTTCGAGGCGCTCGATGATCTGGTTCGGCGTCACATCCATATTCGGGCCGCCGGCATGGCGTTCAAACTCGAACTCCTCGCGATGGGCGGCAATGGCGGCCATCACTTTCCTTGCTGTCTGCTTGCCGCCTTCCAGCGTTGAGGCTGCGATGATGCAGCGGACGAGGACACCCGAATACATATGCCAGGGTTGCGACTGCAGGCGGATCTTCACGGTGATCTTGTCTTCGCCTGCCTGGCTCAGCAGTTCGTCGAGCTTGTTGAACGCTCTGACCGAGTAAGGGCAAGTCGGCTCCAGAAAGGCCTCGAAAATGCGCGGTCCATTGCCCCAAGTCAGCGGATCGGCGTGCCAGGCGGTGGTCGTCATGGAATTCCTCCGAAGGTGAGATATCTGAAGCGACTTAGGTCGCCAGGCTCCAGAAGCCATGCTTCTTGCCGTGCCGACGTTTCAGTTCCGCGACATAGTGGTCATGGGACCTGGTGTTGCCGAAGTCATCGATATGAGGCGCAAAGGATGCACAGTCCGCCAGATGCCTCGCCGCATGCTTATAGCGGCCGGACCGGCCGCTATCGAGCGCGAAATCGATCATGGAGCGCAAGGCAATGGTTGCCGCGAGCGGATGTTTCTCCGCCAGAGCTTCGGCTGCCAGCGTCATCAGCTCATAGAGATTGCCATCCAGTTCCGCCTTCCTGCTCACTACAAGTTTTGCCGCCTCGGCAGGCGTCGGCCAATTGAGAAAAAACGCAAGTGCCTGGTGGACGTCAGGAAAAGCCCGGGCATGGACAAATGCCTTCTCCTCGGCCTCAAGATCGTCGAAATCAGGCAGCCGCTTGAGGAAAGCCTTGAGGTGCTCGCCATGCAGCGACTGCTCGAAACATGTCCATCTATAGGTCTGTGCCTCCGCTGCACGCCCCAGGGCCTCGAGCGTCTCGACGCGCGCGCGCTGCCATTCGAATGGCATGTCGGCCCAGCCTCTCCTGTCGGCCTCATCCAACGTCTCAAGCGCTTCCTTCGCCCGACCGGCCGAGAGCAGACGATTGGCGATGTCGGCAGCTATCATCGGCGCCTTGCGCGCGTCCTCGGGGTGTTGGCCAATGTAGGCATCAACATCGCCCTGGGCGTCGGCAATTTCCTGCAAGGCTATGCGCACCGTCAGATCTCGCTGAGTGCCGTCGATCTCATCTTCGTAAAGGGGGCCCGCGCTGCCCCAGCCGATGATCTCGCGCTTGTCCTCCGCCGGCTTGTCTTTCGGCTCCTTGGACCATTGGATGAAGAGGGTTTTCAGGCAATCGAGACCATCCTTGCCGAGAGCTGGCGCCATCGCCGCAATCAGGTTGTCATACTGGCCGTAACCATCGTCTTGCACGGCTTTGAACACCTTCTCGGCCAGGACATTGGCGTCGATCCTGGCGGACGCGGCGATTGCGGCAGCATCCTCGCAAGCCTGATGAAAACTTTGGATGACAGAACCGCTGCTCTCGTTGGATCTCTCAAAGATCGAATTCGCCAGGGCGAGGAACTGCCATATCAGTTCGAAAGCCTCCTGGGGATCATCGGCGGCAACCGTCTCTGTGATCGTCTTGCGCTGCGTTTCCAGGTCGCTCTTCAGCGCCTTCACTTTGCGCCAGTTGATGAGGGTTCGAGCCCGGGCGATGCTGGCAAGCCGTTTTCGCACCTCACGCGCCACCTCGGCGCTGCCGTGATTGCCGGCAAGCTCCATTCGAAGCCGTCGCTTGTGGGCAGCACTGCCCATGCTGATCTCGACCAGCAGCTCGGCAAGGCGCTGCGCACCAAGGGATTCAAGATTCTTCGCATTGAGTGTTGTCTTGGCTGCCATCGGTCATCGCTATCGTTTCTGCGATGACCCTACCCTGCAGGCGGTACGAGGCCAAGGTCCGGGAATGTGCACAGGGATAATCCTCTGTGCCTCGCTATTAGCTAAAAACTAACGCTGCCTCGTAACGACTCCTAAAGCCGGTTTTGGCACCTTGTTGCCTGTCGAATATTGCTTCCAAATTTCTCGCTGGGGTTGATTATGAGTCATAATAAAGACGCCTGGGTCAGCCAGCGCGCTTATTCACTATGGGAATCGGAAGGCAGGCCGGATGGGCGTGGGGAAAGCCATTGGGCGCAGGCGCTGAGGGAGTTCGAGCAGCTGGAGCTGACGAAGGCCTCGCCTGATGGAAACGATCTCATCGAGAAGCTGAAGGCAGCCGGGCGGCTGATGCGGATCTATGACGAGGCGGCGCCCGCCGTTGAGAACGACCGGCAGATCAAGGCGGCTCGCTAGGCCGTATTTTTCAATCCCTGGGTTGCCGAAATATTCAGCGGCATTCCAGGCGGACGATCGGCCTTGCCGGCAGGCGTCTTGCCACCTCGACGAAACCGGCATCCAGAAACATCGACAGCGTTCCCGGATAGAGCTCGGCTCCGTTCGAAGCACGGGCTGCCTGATCGACAGGGTAGGCTTCGACACATTCGGCGCCGTTCGCGCTTGCGAATTCGACGGCGTGTTTCAATAACAATCGCGACAGACCCTGCCGCCGGAACGGCTTGCGGACGATGAAGCAATTGATCGACCAGACCGGCTTGTCATCCACCGGCGCAAAGGGTTTTGAGCGGCGCAGCCGATCGAATACGGCGCGTGGCGCGACACCGCACCATCCGGCCGGCTCGTTCTCATGATAGCCGAGAATGCCGGGTGCACGCCGTTCGGCGACGAGGCTTCGGAACCAATTGCGATTTCCCTCGCCCCATTCCGCCTTGTAGTCGGCATTCGGACGATACCAGTAGGCGCAGCGGCAATTCCGACCGCCTGCGCAATCGTCGAAGACCGCTTCGATATCGGCCAGGCGGTCGGCGGTGGCGGGGAAGAAAGAGAAGCGTTCCTGCATCCGGGCAAATTATGGCGCGGGCGGACGATCGGCAAGCGGTCGCCCGTGCCGGCCGATCAGCCGGCGCGGCCCTCCAGCTTGAGGTGCTCATTCTTTAGCGGCCGATGTCGTTTGGCTATCGCCGCCGATTGGCATTCGCGGGCGGGCGGCTCGTCCTGCCGCTACTGGCGTGCGGCCCAGCTCAGGCCACGTCGCAGGATGAGGGGCATGTAGGGATGGTCGAATTCGGCTGCGACATGGCCGAGGGCGGAATAGAAGATGCGGCCGGCACCGAAATGGCGCTTGAAGGCGACGGGCATCACGACATTGCGGGCTGCCGGATCGTAGGCGCCGGTGAAGGTGGTGGTCGCAAGGATTTCGACTGTGGGATCATAGTGGAGATAATATTGCTCCGAACGATAGTCGAAGTCGGGAATGCCCTCCATGACGGGATCGTCCTGGCGGGTGACGGCGACGCGGAAGTCGATGATATTGCCGGGATGGGCGACCCAGGTGACGCCGGAGACATAACGGAAAGGGGCGCTTTCCTTGAAGGACGTGGCGAGTGCACCGTGATGGCCGGCAAGCCCCAGTCCGCCGCGCACCGCTTCGACGAGGGCGCTAGCATGAGGCTTTTCGAGCGTTTCGCCGGTAATGATGGGCACCAGCAGATCGGCCTTCGCCAGCGTCGGAGATCCGAAAATGCCGAGATCGCCGGTTACCTCGACCGCAAAATCGTCCTCGCGCAGAAGGTCGGCGACGATATGAGCGCATTGCTCCGGTTCATGACCTTGCCAGCCGCCCCAAACGACCAATGCCTTCCTCATTCGCGCTCTCCCTGCCTGATGGCTGCAGACCGTTGATCATCACATGGTGGTAGAAGCCCCTTAGATCGCGCGGTTATGCAAATCACGCGAATAATTCATGAATATTGCGGGTCCGGCACACATCGCCCGGACGGGCGGCTTCGGCATTTGACGTATTGTCCGTTTGTGCCGATCGCAGTTCCTTCTTTTTATTGACGTGTATCTCGTTTAGGCTTCTCCCATCTCTCGTGAACAATAGGGTGGTGTATGGCAGGTGAAACGGTTCTTGTCGTCGGCGGCGCCGGCTATATCGGCTCGCATACGTGCCTCGACCTGGCGAACAAGGGCTATAGGCCTGTCGTCTTCGACAATTTTTCGAACGGTCATCGCGAGTTTGTCAGATGGGGGCCGGCCGAAGAGGGCGATATTCGCGATCGCGCCCGGCTGGATGAGGTGCTGGCCAAGCACAAGCCGGCGGCGATCCTGCATTTCGCGGCGCTGATCGAGGTCGGCGAATCGGTCAAGGATCCGGTTTCCTTCTACGAGAACAATGTGATCGGCACGTTGACGCTGCTTTCGGCGGCACAGGCGGCCGGCATCAATGCCTTCGTCTTCTCCTCGACCTGCGCGACCTACGGCCTGCCGCAGAGCGTGCCGCTCGACGAGACGCATCGGCAGGTGCCGATCAATCCCTACGGGCGAACGAAATATATCGTCGAACAGGCGCTTGCCGATTACGACCAGTACAGGAGCCTGCGCTCGGTGGTGCTGCGCTATTTCAATGCGGCCGGCGCCGATTTTGAGGGCCGGATCGGCGAATGGCACCAGCCGGAAACGCATGCGATACCCCTGGCGATCGACGCGGCACTCGGCCGCCGCCAAGGCTTCAAGGTGTTCGGCAGCGATTACGAGACACGCGACGGCACCTGTGTGCGCGACTATATCCATGTGCTGGATCTCGCCGATGCGCATGTGCGCGCCGTCGAATATCTGCTGAAGGGCGGCGATTCCGTTGCGCTCAACCTCGGCACCGGCACCGGCACGACGGTGAAGGAATTGCTCGGCGCGATCGAAGAAGTGTCGAACCGGCCTTTCCCGGTCGAATATATCGGCCGGCGCGAAGGCGATTCGCACACGCTGGTCGCCAATAACGACAAGGCGCGCGACGTGCTCGGCTGGGTGCCGCAGTATGATCTGTCTGAGATCATCCGCTCCGCCTGGGATTGGCATGCAAAATCCAACCAGCATTGAGAAGGCGCGCCGGCCGAACGTCCTGCTGATCACGGCGGATCAGTGGCGCGGCGATTGCCTGTCAGCCGTCGGTCACGCCTGTGTAAAGACGCCTGGTGTCGATGCGCTGGCGCGGGAAGGCACGCTCTTCCGGCGGCACTATGCCGGCGCGGCACCCTGCTCGCCGGCGCGGGCCACGCTCTATACCGGCCTCTATCAAATGAACCACCGCGTCTGCCGTAACGGTTCGCCGCTCGATGCCCGCTTTGACAATCTGGCGCTGGCCGCCCGGCGGGCGGGATATGACCCGACGCTGTTCGGTTACACGGATACGGCGCCCGATCCGCGCGGGATGGATGCCGGCGATCCGCATCTGACGACCTACGAAGGCGTGCTGCCGGGTTTTACGGCCCGCCAGCTTCTGCCCGAGCACGAAAGACAATGGCTCTCCTGGCTACGGTCCCGCGGCCATGCCGATGCCGTCAGCCGCGATATTCACATTCCCGTCGGTGCGGAAGCGGGAGAAATCTCAGATGCAGCGCCGGCCTATTCGCGCGACGAGACCCAGACGGCTTTCCTGGCCGGCGAGTTCATTCGCTGGGTGGGCGAACAGGACAGGCCGTGGTTTGCGCATGTCTCTTTCTTGCGTCCGCATCCGCCGTTCTCCGTGCYGGAGCCGTTCAACCGAATGTTCAAGCCGGGGGACGGACCGGTTTTTACACGCACGGCAAACTGCGAAGCCGAACAGGACGGTCATCCCTACCTCGCCTATGCCATGCCACGCTCCGACAAGGGCAGCTTCATTCACGGTGCAACGGGGCCGCTCAGCGACTGGAACGGTGAGGATTTCGCTGCGATCCGGGCGATCTATTACGGCATGATATCAGAGGTCGATGCGCAGCTCGGCCGTATCTGGCAGGCCCTCAAGGATGCGGATGCCTGGGACGATACGCTTGTTGTCTTCACCTCCGACCACGCCGAGATGGCGGGCGATCACTGGACGCTCGGCAAGGGCGGTTACTTCGACGGCAGCTACCATATTCCGCTTGTCATTCGCGATCCCGCAAGCAGTGCTGCGGGTGGGGTCGTCGACAAATTCACCAGCGCTGCCGATATTTTTCCGACACTTTGCCAAAGGCTCGGCGTCGACGCGAAGAACGGGCTCGATGGCCGGTCGCTCATGCCGTTTGTCAAGGGTGGCAGCGGACAGAACTGGCGGGACGCGGCATTCTGGGAGTTCGATTTCCGCGACATTGCGCATGGCGAGGCCGAGCGGCATTTCCGGCTGCGGTCCAATGAATGCAATCTCGCGGTGATCCGCGACGCGCGGTTCAAATATGTGCATTTTACCGCATTGCCGCCGCTCCTCTTTAATCTTGCCGATGATCCGATGGAGCTCGACAATGTCGCGGCGGATCCGGCCTATGCGGCGATAAGGCTCGACTATGCCGAGAAGCTGCTGTCGCTCCGAGCACGGCATCTCGATCAGACGCTCGCTTATACCGAACTGACGGAAAGAGGGCCGGTGACCCACCGGCCCTGATGTTAGTCTAGCCGAGCCGAACTAGGGTTCAGCCGAGATAATCGCGCTTGCCGATCGGAGCACCCTGGCTACGCAGGATGGCGTGGGCCGTCGCGACGTGGAAGTAGAAGTTCGGCAGGGCGAAGGTGGCGATGTATTCGTCGCCCGGCAGCACGATACCACTCTTTCCCGGCAGGGTGATCTGGCGGGTTTGCGTGCCTTCCAGTGCTTCCGCCGAGAAGCCGGCGAGATAGGCTTCGGTCTTTGCCAGGCGCTCACGCAGGTCGTCGAACGTCGTTTCGTTATCCTCGAACTTCGGGGCGTCGGTCGCCGTCAGGCGGGCGAGCGCAAATTTGGCGGTGTCGCTGGCGCGCTGATACTGGCCGGAGAGCGGCAGCATGTCGGGCGCAAGGCGAGCGGTGACCAATATGAGGGGATCAATATTCTTTTCCTTCGCATAGGCTTCGGCCTTGTCGAGGTAGGTTTTCAGGCTGGCGAGACCGCGCTGGAACATCGGAACGGTGAGGCGATACATCGAAATGGACATCTGTCCTGTCTCCAAAATCTTCAAATGATTGGGTCGCGGCGAGAGGTCGAAGGCGTCTGCGGCCGTGAGCCTGTCTTCGACCCTGCATAGATGGATGCTCGTTTCGTCTTTCACAACACCGACAATGCGGGCCTCGGTCCTGAAGCCCGCATGGCATTGCGCTCTCATCCATATCTTGACGCCGCTAAAGATACTTGACGCCGCTCCCAGAAAATGGAATGAATATTCCGCAGAGCGGATTTGACGGTTTGTTTGTTCCGTTTTTGTGGAGCGCCGCGGGAGAGGTGGCGCGGGGAATTGCGGCTTCAGAGCAAATGCCTGGGGCTCCGGCGTGAGGAGGGTGCAGCCGGGCACCGCTTTGTGGAGGAAGTAAAATGAAAAAGTTTATCCTGGGSACTGCGATGGCGCTCGTCATGTCGACGGCGGCTCACGCRGAAACTGTCGGCGTCTCGATGGCGAAATTCGACGACAATTTCCTGACGGTTCTGCGCAACGGCATGACCGATTATGCAAAGACACTCAGCGGTGTGACGCTGCAGGTYGAAGACGCACAGAACGACGTTTCCAAGCAGCAGAGCCAGATCCAGAATTTCATCGCCTCCAAGGTCGATGCAATCATCGTCAACCCTGTCGATACCGATGCRACCACGGCAATGTCGAAGCTCGCGGCCGATGCCGGCATTCCGCTGGTTTACGTCAACCGTCAGCCGGTCAACGTCGACACGCTGCCGGACAAGCAGGCCTTCGTCGCTTCCAACGAGCAGGAATCCGGCACGCTGGAAACCAAGGAAATCTGCCGCATTCTCGGCGGCAAGGGCAAGGCCGTCGTGATCATGGGCGAGCTCTCCAACCAGGCTGCGCGCATGCGGACCCAGGACGTCCACGACGTCATCAAGACGGATGAATGCAAGGGYCTGGAGATCGTCGAAGAGCAGACGGCGAACTGGGACCGCACCCAGGGCGCCGACCTGATGACCAACTGGCTCTCCAGCGGCATCGAATTCGACGCCGTGATCTCCAACAACGACGAAATGGCGATTGGCGCCATCCAGGCGCTGAAGGCRGCCGGCAAGGATATGACCAAGGTTGTCGTCGGCGGYGTCGACGCCACGCAGGACGCGCTTGCCGCCATGCAGGCGGGTGATCTCGACGTCACGGTGTTCCAGGATGCCGCCGGCCAGGGCAAGGGCTCGCTCGATGCAGCGCTCAAGCTCGCCAAGGGCGAAAAGATCGACAAGAAGGTCTACATTCCCTTCCAGCTCGTGACGCCTGCCAACGTCAAGGACTTCGTCACCAAGAACTGAGG